>NZ_FMYP01000069.1:0-11333 GCF_900096565.1 Williamwhitmania taraxaci | reverse complement strand
TATCAATTCTATTTGCAGAAGCCATCCTTTCACCTTTCACTTTTCACTCCATGCCTCCGTGGTTATTTTTTCATTGCCGCATTGGCATATTGGCACATTCACTTCGGTCTTCCGTCTTCAGACTTCCATCTTCTTTAACTTCTTTACCACCCTGTTCCTGAAAAATGACTAATTTTACCAGCTAATAATTTTGCAATGTCGACGAAAAAAGGAGCGCAGTATATCAGCATTCGCGGTGCAAGGGTTCACAATCTGAAGAATGTATCCATAAATATTCCCAGAAACCAGCTCGTGGTGGTTACGGGCCTCTCGGGTTCAGGAAAATCATCCCTAGTATTCGACACCCTTTACGCCGAAGGCCAGCGCCGCTACGTGGAATCGCTCTCCTCATATGCCCGTCAGTTCTTGGGCCGAATCACCAAGCCCGAGGTGGACGCCATTGAGGGAATTCCACCCGCCATTGCCATTGAGCAGAAGGTGAACACCCGAAACCCCCGCTCCACCGTAGGCACCTCCACCGAAATATACGATTACCTCAAGCTCCTCTTTGCCCGCGCCGGGCGCACCATATCGCCCACTACCGGCAAGGAGGTAAAACGCCACTCCGTTACCGACGTGGTTGACTTTATCTCCACCTTTCCCCTTGGAACCAAGGTGATGGTGCTCGCCCCATACCAATCGGACGATGCAGCCCCCACCACCGATCGCCTACTCACCCTGCTCCAAAACGGAATTACCCGCATCGAGGCATGCAACGAGATTTTTCAAGTGGAGGAGATCATTTCGGGTAGCGCAAAGCTGCCCAAGACCTGCACCGTAAACCTAGTCATCGACCGCTTCTCGGTAAGCGATGAGGTGGACTTCCCCGGCCGCTGCGGCGACTCCGTGCAGACCGCCTTCTCCGAGAGCGACGGCAGCTGCGTGGTGCACACCTTCGACAGCAACAACAAGCCCACCGCCACCCTTTTCGCCAACCGCTTTGAGGAAAACGGCGTTCAGTTTGAAGAACCCTCGGTGCACCTCTTCAACTTCAACAGCCCGCTGGGCGCCTGCCCCAAGTGCGAAGGCTACGGCAAGGTGATTGGCATCGACGAAGAGCTGGTAATCCCCGATCGCACCCTTTCGCTTTACGAGGGCGCCGTGGCCCCATGGAAAACCGAGAGCATGCAGGCCTACCGCGACCAGTTTATCAAGCAAACCGCCAAGATCGACTTCCCCATTCACCGCGCCTACGAGCACCTCAACGAGGCAGAGCTCAACCTGCTATGGAATGGCACAAAAGGGGTCGACGGTATCAACAGCTTCTTTGAATACCTCGAGGAGAAAAAGTATAAGATCCAATACCGCGTAATGCTATCGCGCTACATGGGCAAAACCGTATGCCCCGTTTGCAAAGGTTCGCGCCTACGGCCCGAAGCCAACTACGTAAAGGTGGCAGGCAGCAACATCTCCGAGCTGGTGCTCATGCCCATCGACGAGCTGCAAGCCTTCTTCAAGACCGTAGTATTGGAACCCCACGAGGCCAAGATTGCCGAGCGCATCCTCATCGAGGTTCGCAACCGAATAAACTTCCTTATGGACGTAGGGCTTGGCTACCTCACCCTCAACCGACTCTCGGCAACGCTATCGGGCGGCGAAAGCCAGCGCATAAACCTCGCCACCTCGCTCGGAAGCAGCCTAGTGGGTTCGCTCTATATCCTCGACGAACCCAGCATTGGCCTACATCCGCGCGACACCACACTCCTGATAAACGTACTCCAAAACCTAAAGCACCTAGGCAACACCGTGGTGGTGGTGGAGCACGACGAGGAGATTATGCGCGCTGCCGATCAGATAATTGATGTGGGACCGCTGGCAGGTCAGCATGGTGGAGAGATTATCTTTCAAGGAAAAATCGACGAGCTGCAGCAGGCCGCCCCCGATAGCCTTACTGCACGATACCTCATCGGCACAGAACAAATTCCCGTGCCCAAGTTCCGCCGCAAATCCGCCTCGTTTGTAGAGGTAAAGAGCGCGCGCGAGAACAACCTAAAGAGCATTGACGTAAAGTTCCCCCTCAACACCCTTACGGTGGTTACCGGCGTAAGCGGCTCGGGCAAGAGCACCCTAGTAAAAGGCGTCCTCTACCCCGCCCTGAGCAAACTCGTAAACGGCTACGGCGAAAAGGCGGGCAAGCACGGCTGCGTAACCGGCGACCTGCACCGCATTAAGGGCGTGGAGATGATCGACCAGAACCCCATTGGCAAGAGCACCCGCTCCAACCCCGTTACCTACGTGAAGGCCTACGAGGAGGTGCGCAAGCTATACTCCGACCAGCCCTATGCCAAGGCCAACAACTTTAAACCCTCACACTTCTCCTTCAACATGGAGGGTGGTCGCTGCGAGGAGTGCCAAGGCGAAGGCATCATTAAGGTGGAGATGCAGTTTATGGCCGACGTTACCCTAGTATGCGAACAGTGCCACGGCAAGCGATTCAAGAACGAGGTACTCGATGTACGCTACCAAGGACTATCCATCTTCGACGTGCTGGAACTCACCGTAGACCAAGCCATAGAGTTCTTCGGTAGCCAACCCGGCAGCACCGAGCGCAAGATAGCCGAGAAGATGAAACCGCTGCAAGACGTTGGCCTTGGCTACGTAAGGCTAGGACAAAGCAGCAGCACCCTCTCGGGCGGCGAAAGCCAGCGCGTGAAGCTAGCCTCCTTCCTAGGCAAGGAGAACAGCGGCGGGCCGTTCCTCTTTATCTTCGACGAGCCCACCACCGGCCTCCACTTCCACGATATCCGCAAGCTGCTCGACTCGTTCAACGCCCTGGTGGAGAACGGCCACAGCCTTATTGTGGTGGAGCACAACCTAGAAGTGATAAAGTGCGCCGACTACATCATCGACCTTGGCCCCGAGGGCGGCAAGGATGGTGGTCAGCTAGTCTTTTCAGGCACCCCCGAAGAGCTGCTCAAGTGCAAGGAGTCCTACACGGCAAGGTATTTAAAGGATAAGCTATAAATAAGTAAGGAGTCACGTTGGGTGGCTCCTTTTTTGTATCCAACGCTTTTATTACTAACCTTCATTATTTTTTTCATTTCATCTATTCCTCGTAATTCATTCCGACAAACGTGTAGGAGGCAGTTAAAATAAATTGTAAATTTGAGGAATGGCGGCAGTGTGAGAGATGAGAGAAACAAGAAAAATAGTTGTTGGAAATTCAAAAGAAGATAAAATGGCATCTCAATTCGAAGTGCTTATCGATATCCTTTTGCAGATTCCAGACAACAACCAAGACTATGATTATATTTTTGACCTTTCAACAGTTACATTCGCCTACCCCTTAGTATTAACAAGTATAGCCGCAATAAAAAAGTCGCTTGAAAATAAAGGCTGTAAAGTGGAGGTAAATAGCAATACCTCTAAAATTTCACCCTACTTATATCACATTCATTTCCCCACCCCATTCGATTACATTGAAACGCCCGATTGGCAACAAGTTTTAACCCAATATAAGACCAAAACATATCTTCCCATCTGCCTTATTCATACAGGCATTTCAAACGAAAGAGTTAGAAACGACATAGAGTCAATCTTTACTCAAATTATGCAAACACAACTTACACTACAGACCAATATAAAATCAGCAATATCATTCATAATCAGTGAAATTATTGATAATATCGATCAGCATTCAATGGCACCATTCGGCTATATTATGGTTCAACACTATCCAAAAAAAGGATTTCTCCAGATTTGCATTATTGATAGGGGTGATGGCATTCTTAACTCCTATATTCGGAACGGTTTTATAAATATCGAAACTCACTCCAAAGCCCTTGAAGAAGCACTCAACGGAAGGTCAACAAAAATTAATGAAAAAGGACGAGGATTTGGAATAAGCACATCTAGAAAAATGCTGGTAAAAGGTTTGGGTGGAGAATTCTTTCTGATGACGGGAAATGCTCTCTTTGTTTATACTAAAGTACACGAACAAATCATAGAACTTGACGTTAAACAAGCATGGGATGGAACAATTCTTGCAATCGGAATTCCAACACATGCACCTAAAACATTCAATATCATCGATTATCTATAATTTTCGTTGCTTTAAAAAAAATGATTTATAACTTTGAGCCCACTATGGCAAACATAATTTACATACAGGACTACTGCTCATCGATCATTTCTACGCGAAGTTCCATTTCGGTATTTCAGAACGAAATGAATCTTGAAAATTGCCGCTCGTATGTTTTCGATTTCACCAACATTCATTTTATCTCGCGCGCATTTGCCGATGAACTGTATAAGTTTATAAAATCCCAATCGCTTGAGGTCTCCTTCTGCCATGCGAATGAGAATATCCTGGCCATTTATAATGCCGTAAAAAACACGAGCGAAAACACACACCAAGATTACGAATACATTCCGGTAACAAGGTTTAACTCTAATGAGGAGTTATCCCAATTTTTATCGATTGTTTAACCGTAATATTCCCTGTCAAGGGAAACAAAAATGAAAGATACATCTAGGAGTGGTTAAGGCTACTCCTTTTTTAATTTCTATTAGTGCAAGACGATTTCACATCAACTACAAACAGAGATATTGTCCATTTACTACAATCCTTTGTAAAACAATAGAACACACATGCCCCCATCCATCCAACAAGAACAAATTGAAAAACTCGGCAACTGGGTTGCCCCAAGGCTTAACAAGCTAGAGATAATACTGGCCGCTGCCTTTACCATTGGACTACTGATGAAAGTTACAGCTACGCCAAAGTCAAGCCTCGTGATACTGCTGTCGCTCTCTATATTGCCAATTCTTTACTTCCTCAACGCATTTGCAGTGCCCGAAAATAAAGAGACATCGAGCATGGAGGTGTTTATTGGCAAACTAATCCATATAGCCGCCGCTATCGCTTGCATTGGAATCCTCTTTACCTTACAAAACTGGAAAGGAAGCAACATTTCGCTAAAACTTGGTTCAATAACCTTAATCATTAGCTTCCTAGCAACTCTAATCCTCAAATCATGGAAACCGGAATTGCGCACATTCAACCAACGGCTGCTACTGCGAGCATTAGTAATTGGAGTGGTAGGGCTATCGCTTCACCTCACACCCAAAGAGAAGTTAATTGATTTGGGGGTAATCAAAAAGGTAAATACGGAGCAAACTAGCAACAATAAATAAACAGCACAAGCAAAGTCTACAACGATAAAAGCATGACAGAATTAGACAAAGCAATTCAAAACAATCGGAATATAAGTAGCTTCTCACAGCTGTGCGAGGTTATTCAAGATGCGGAATATCTTGCGGAGAGTGATAAAGCAGAATTTAAAAAGATACGGGAAGTTGCCAGCGATTTTAACAACTGGAACTTTCCCGACTTAGCCATTGGATGCACAGTAACCCAGCAGCGCCTGAAGCACACATTCAACCTATCGGACGAGAGTATCGCGGCTATTGTAAAATTTGTCTCTTACGATTGGCGATAAACATAGCTTAAGCTGGGACTAGTAATACCGGTAATCATAAAAGCAACCAGTTCCCCATCACACTAACCACCAACTCCGTTCATCAAAATTTAGGCTCAAAAGATTACTTTTTTTAGAGCCATGCTTATCCTCGCGCACCCCAAGTATTTTTAAGCCTTTTAGCGAGAATTACTGTCCATTATTTCACACTAAAACCTTTTTTTGTCCGATATTTCTTTACAATAATATTGACTTGTATTCCTATATGTTGTAAATTTCAGCCAGTTGTAATCTTTTCTTTATCATTAACCTTTTAAATTGAACATTATGACCAACTCAGTAGAAACTGGCCACAACAAGAATCAGGCTAACTTTGGCACCTTAACCTCCTACGTCACCGCTTACGGCGCCACCTACAACCCATCCAATCCCTACATCGTTCTCACATCGCTCAACAACATTTTGGATAGAGCGCATACCGCAATTCAGGCCGTAGATGCCTCCAAACCCATTTACAGCGTGGCGCGTGCCGAGCGAGAGGTCGCCTTTGCACCTCTCAAACAGCTGTCGAGACGCGTAATGAACGCACTATTGGCCAGCACTACCACCCCTGAGATAGACGCTAGCGTAAAAACCATTGTGCACAAAATTCAAGGGATAAGAGCCACCCCATGGAAAACAGAGGATGAAAAGCAAGCGATTGAAGCAGCAGGTAAATCGGCAAAGCAAATCTCCTCGGCCCAAACAAGCTACGACAACCAGCTCGAGAACCTCTACATGCTCATCCAGCTACTCCTTAAAGTGCCGCAATACGCTCCAAACGAAATCGATTTACAACCAGCTACACTCACGGCACTATACACCGATTTAAAGGCAAAGAATGCCGCCGTTATTGCAGCCACCGTTCCGTTAAGCAATGCCCGTATTGCCCGCGATGAGGTGTTATATAAGGCCGACTCTGGTTTATTCGATGTGGCCGCCGAAGTAAAAATATATGTAAAGTCCGTATACGGTGCGTCGAGCCCACAGTACAAGCAAATTAGCAAGATAAAATTCACAAAACCGAGGTAACTTTAGTAACGCATCACCTATACTTACATAAAACCCTCCGTGCTTTTACAAAAAGACGGAGGGTTTTTACATTTTGTAAGAGGGCATTTGCAAAACATGAGAGGAACTTTACAAAAAGTCAAAGGGTTTCTTAAATAAGCTAGAGGGACTTTACATTTTAACAGAGGGCGTCTGCATTTTAACAGAGGGCGTCATGAAAAAGCTAGAGGGACTTTACATTTTAACAGAGGGCGTCTGCATTTTAACAGAGGGCGTCATCGAATTAGAGGAGTACATTTATGAATTGGCACCCAAATCAACCATTCCCTCACCTCAAAACCCACCGCCCCTTCAGGGCTCAAAATAGTTTCTCCAACATACACAGGTCTACGCTTCACTCCGACCTGTGCTCTTACCTTTTCGGGGCTTCGCCACTTCCACCCATCAAACAAGACACACTCAGGGAAAAACGATTCTCGCCAAACATCCTTAGCACATGACATTAGGCCTGAAAGGCCGTCCTGTAAAAGCACAGGGCACAGCCCTGTGTAAAATCCTCGCAACTCAATTCATTTTAGGGCTGTAAGCCCGACAGGTTAAACCACGAACACCTGACTTTCAATGAAAAATTACCAGCCGCCACTTCAGGGCTCAAAATCCTTACTCCAACTCACACAGGTCTACGCTTCACTCCGACCTATGCTCTTACCTTTTCGGGGCGTCGCCCCTATCGCTATCCCACCAGCTGTTTTTGCTCCATAAGTTGTTTTATCCCTTCCATTGGATTGTGCCTATGCACCCTATCCTTAACAAGCAAAGTAGTGCACGGTGCTTTCGCGTTTTGGGTAAGGAGGATATCATGCCCCATGCATATTCCCATCACAATATTCAGCTCGCTGCCATTGGCATTTAGGTATTCGGCTTGTCCAAGAGGATTGCAGCTTATACCCGCCGCACCTTCACCTAAAAACTCGCTCTTTGGGATCTGCTCCGTTTTACATTCGATAATCAACACTTCAAAATCTTTCGAAAGAAACTCTGCAGCAGCAACCGCCTCTTTGGTTACCGCCGCGCAATGGGCAATTCCAATTTTCTTAAACCCCGCTCTAAGGGCAAAGCTGCGAATCTCGGCCAACCTATTTGCTCCACGCTCAACTGCCTCTTCGGCCAGCTGCATCACCTTTCGTTCACGCTCACCGTATTGTTCAAGTGCCATAA
This sequence comes from Williamwhitmania taraxaci, assembly GCF_900096565.1. Taxonomy (NCBI): domain Bacteria; kingdom Pseudomonadati; phylum Bacteroidota; class Bacteroidia; order Bacteroidales; family Williamwhitmaniaceae; genus Williamwhitmania; species Williamwhitmania taraxaci. The sequence goes on along the minus strand of NZ_FMYP01000069.1, from coordinate 3,606 downwards.
TACTACATGTTTTTTGATTGACAAAGTTAATGACCCGTAAGGCTTAAATAAAGCGCTGCCCTCTGTTTATTCCATGTTATCGAACAGACCAACCCCAACAAACCAGCACAAATCAGTGTGCGGGAACAAGGGTATTAGCGACCAACCAACTTTTTTTCATAAATTGCTGCTAATAAAATACGCTACTATGAACGGAAAGAAGGTAATTTACCAAGTATTCACCCGCCTGTTTGGCAACACTAACACCACCAACAAACCTTGGGGAACCATCAAAGAAAATGGTGTGGGTAAGTTCAACCACTTTACCGACAAGGCGCTACAAGAGATTAAAAACCTTGGGGTAACGCACATCTGGTTTACCGGAGTTCCGCACCATGCACTCATAAACGACTACACCAAATACGGCATTAGCAACGACCACCCTGCGGTGGTAAAAGGGCGTGCCGGTTCGCCTTACGCCGTTAAGGATTACTACAACGTAAACCCCGACCTTGCCGACAATCCTGCCAACCGGCTCCAAGAGTTCAAGCAGCTTATTGAGCGCATCCACAATGCCGGGTTAAAGGTTATTATAGATATAGTTCCTAATCACATTGCCCGCCGCTATGAGGGAAAGACCAACCCAAAAGGTGTTGAGGATTTCGGAGCCACCGACAATACAAACGTAACCTACCACCGCGACAACAACTTCTACTATAATCCGGGCGAAAAATTTACGCTTCCCGAATGGCTGCATGGCTATATGCCGTTGGGTGGAGAGAAACATCCAATACTGAAAGCTGAATTTAAAGAGTATCCGGCCAAGTGGACTGGCAACGGTTCACGCCTTTCGCAGCCCCACTTCTACGATTGGTACGAAACAGTAAAGCTCAACTACGGCGTAACCCCCGACGGTATGAAGGAGTTCGACGAGCTGCCCCACGAATACTGGCAGAGCGATTATAAGGCGCACCATGCCTTTTGGCAAGAGAAAAGCATTCCCAATACTTGGAAGAAATTTAGAGACATTGCCCTTTACTGGACAGACATGGGCGTAGATGGGTTCCGCTACGACATGGCCGAGATGGTTCCGGTTGAGTTCTGGAGTTTTATGAACTCTTCCATCAAGACAAAAAATCCCGAAGCACTCCTGTTGGGTGAAGTTTACGACCCCGCGCAGTATCGCGCATTCATCTACCTCGGAAAGATGGATTACCTCTACGACAAGGTGGAACTTTACGACACGCTCAAAGGCATAATGCAGGGTGCTGGCTCCACCGATACTATTTCGGGCATTCTCTATCGTCTTGGAGATATTGAACACCACATGCTCCACTTTCTCGAAAACCACGATGAGCAGCGCATTGCCAGCCCCGATTTTGCAGGAAGTGCCACAATGGGCAAGCCCGCCATGGTGCTATCGGCAACTATCAGCACCTCGCCCACCATGGTTTACTTTGGGCAGGAGGTAGGCGAACCAGCCTCCAACAATGCCGGATTTGGCTCTCCTACTCGCACATCCATTTTCGACTATGTTGGTGTTCCGCATCACCAGCGCTGGATGAATAACGGACTGTTCGATGGAGGAGCATCCACACCTAAAGAGAAAGACCTCCGCAACTTCTACCAACGCCTTCTAAATTTCACCATCAACAGCAGCGCACTGATGGGGCAATACCAAGAAATTCATGGCCACAACCGACACTGCACACCCTACTACAACGAACATGTATTCTCCTTTGTGCGCTACTCCAACTCCGAGAGGCTCATTATCATTTCCAACTTCCACCCAACCGACACCTTTGGGTTTGAGCTAGGAATTCCAGCAGATATTATCTCGGCATGGAGCCTTACAGACGGTGAATACAAAATTACCGATCAGCTCTATGGCAGCGCAACCACGCAGCTGCGCATCAGCAACGGAAAAGGACATGCACGAGTGGATATCGCACCATTGGAATCGTTTATCTTCAAGGTAGAAGACAGGTAACCAAAAAGTTCCCATGAAACAAATAATGAAAGTTATAACCATAATCCACAAGCATCGCATGAGAAAATGTGTGAATTATGTAAACTATATCAAGAATTATGTAAAACGTTTGAGTCCAAAGAGAGTCACCTTTGCAGGGTAATCATAAAAAAACAAAATCGATGAGGAGTTTGTTATACATCATAGCAGTAATCCTAATAATTGTTTGGGCAACTGGCTATTTTGCGTTGAATGCAGGCAATCTAATTCATATTCTCCTCTTAATTGCAATCGTTGCAGTTTTACTACGCATCATCAGGGGCGGCAACTAATTAAACCAAATAAAATATAAACGATTATGGAAAATTCAAATGATTCAGGAAAAATAGTAATGGCACTGTTATTAGGCGCCGCTGTAGGTGCCGCTCTTGGGGTTTTATTTGCTCCCGATAAAGGAAGCGTAACCCGGAGTAAACTAATGAGCGGAGCCAAAGATATGGCGGAAGACCTCAAGAAAAAAATGATGGATGAAACAAGTGACCTGCGCAACAAAGCAGAAGACTTAGAGGATCTTGCAGAAGAAAAACTACACAACATGACTAACAAAGCCAAAGGGTAAGCCGACCGCTATACTCAGACGCATTTTAGGATAAACGACGGCCAACTCAAGAGTTTTAATCGACATGAAGGTTGACCGTCTTTTTCATCGTAGAGGCCGATTCACACAGCAGTTAAATTATAGCAACATGATAGAACAGCAGAGATTAGAAGATCTCACCGAAAGCGCAAAGCAATATCTAAACACGAACATCGAATTGTTGAAGTTCGAAGCAACTGAACGCACTTCGGTGATAGGGTCGGGTTTGATTAGCCGACTCCTTGTAGGAATGGTGTCCCTTTTGTTTGTTCTCTTTATAAGCATTGCGGCAGGATTTTACCTCTCAGAACTCCTTGGCGATAGTTACTCCGGTTTTTTAATCGTGGCAGGATTCTATTTTTTGCTCGGGCTCATCTTAATAATCGGACGAAAGAAACTAATAGAAACACCCCTACGCGATAAATTTATCAGAAGTATACTTAGCAATAATTAACAGTAAAAGCCACCTAATAAGGCTCTGAAATGGAAAATATAGAAATCTCCAGCCACGCAGCACTGCAAATGCACATCAATCACCTGAAGGCAACTAAATATGTGCAAGAAGAGGAACTCAAACTTACGTTCAAGGAATTTGTGTATACTATCGACCCCGTTTCCATGGTAAAGTCATCACTCCACGAGTTGGCAGAAGACAAAGATGTGAAGATGGACTTAGCAAAGGTAGGCTTGAGTTTTGGAGCAAACTTTATAATCGATCGAGTTTTGGGAAGGAATGGCAGTATCAAAGGCTTTTTAAGTTCAATGCTGGTAAGGAATATTGCTTCTTCATTGATCAACGGCAATGCTTCAGCTATCATTTCTGGAATCAGCAAGATGATGCATAAAAGCCCCGATCAAGAAAAGAATCCAGAATAAACAACACTAATCTGCAGATACGGTTAGATACATTCAAAATCATAGGTATTAGATAAAACGGTCGAAGTTGTGCCACCCATTTCGGTTCAAGTTGTGCCAGGCGTTTCGGTCGAAGTTGTGCCACTTTTTTAGGTGCATTTAGGCT
>NZ_FMYP01000068.1 GCF_900096565.1 Williamwhitmania taraxaci | reverse complement strand
CCGCCGCTCGTAGGCACGCTGCGCCACGTTGCTCTCGTAAATGCCCGTTTTGGCATCCCTGTTCCTGCGAATCTCCCGGGATATCACGGAAGGGCTTCGGTTGATAAACAGGGCTATTTCTTTTTGTAGCTTGCCTTGCTGTAGCATGAGGGTAATTACATACCTTTGCTCTTGGTTGATGTGCGCCATTACAACTTATTTTTAGAGGACTTAGGGGGTAAAGAACCACATTTTTTCCATCGGAGCAGCGAAGGTGAGTAATTCTCATCTTCCTGTTCTGAAAAAATGCAATTCCTTTCTCTCCAATCAATCCTATAAGTTGCATTTGTTACTTGAATTTAGGAAATATTTACTCCTGTTGAAATTTCGAAATTGATAGCAGAGTGTTAGCAGAAAATCTATCTTTGCAATTGCGGCACTAATGCCCTGATGGTTTACCATGTATGATTACATTAAGGGAGAAGTAGTGGAGTTAACGCCAACCTATGCCGTTATTGAAACGGGTGGGGTGGGTTATTTAATTAATGTTTCTCTGAGTACCTTTTCGCGTGTGGGGAGTACAAAAAACATTGTTCTTTACACGCATATGGCTATTCGTGAGGACGCACACACTCTCTATGGATTCTTCGATAGGGCTGAGCGCGAGTTATTTCGTCACCTGATTGGAGTCTCGGGGGTAGGTGCAAACACGGCCCGCATGATGCTCTCTTCTCTTTCGCCTGAGGAGTTACGCCAGGCAATTCTCTTGGAGGATGTTAACAAGATTAAATCGGTTAAGGGAATTGGGTTGAAAACGGCCCAGCGCGTGGTGATCGATCTGAAGGATAAACTTGGGAAAGAGCCGCTTTCGGGCGAATTATTTGGCCTTCTAAACAATACCATCCGCGAAGAAGCGTTATCAGCATTGGTAATGCTTGGGTTTGCTAAGGTTTCGGCTCAAAAAGTTGTAGATACCGTTCTTAAGGGTAAGAATGATGCTTCCGTTGAGGAACTCATTAAATTATCGCTTAAGCAGTTGTAGAATTATTAAATAGCGTTGACGCTTGAAAAGATTTGTTTTTTTCGCCATTGCTTCTGTTTTTATTTTCTCCATAAGAATATCATTCGGATCGGGATTGTACGCAAGCTCGGGTGTTTGCGTGTTCTCAGGATATGCATTTCATGCACAGGATACCGCTGTGCTGCGCTATCCCATGCGATCGCTCAACGATCCTACCACTGCCGGGAATACCTCGCCACTATTTCTTAAAACGCCTTTGAATGCAGGCTATATTGTTGAGTTTAATGCTGCCACAGGGCAATATGTTTTTTACCAGAAAGTGGGAAACAACAAAGGCCTAACCGTGAAGGTTATGAGCCAAGAGGAGTATCAGAACTTCCAGCAGCAAAATTCTCTTCGCAATTACTGGGAGCAAAAACGACAGGCCGAGGCAGGAACCTCAAGTAGTTCGTCCTTTCTTCCCGACCTCCAACTTGGGGGAGAGACTTTCGACCGCATTTTTGGTAGCAACAAAATAGATATTAAACCTCAGGGTAACGCCGAACTTATCCTTGGGCTGAACACCTCGCGCACCGACAACCCCTCCTTGCCACTGCAACTCCGTAAGACCACCACGTTCGATTTTCAAAGTAAAATTCAGATGAATGTGGCCGGTAAAATTGGCGACAAGTTAAAAATGCAGGTAAACTACAATACTGAGGCTACCTTCGACTTCGAAAATAATGTGAAATTGGAGTATACGGGTTATGAGGATGAGATTATTCAAAAAATTGAGGCAGGAAATGTTTCGCTTCCACTTTCGGGTAGTTTAATTACCGGTAGCCAAAGTTTATTTGGTTTTAAAACCGAGCTGAAGTTTGGAAACCTTACCGTTACCAGTATCGTGTCGCAGCAGAAATCTCAATCGCAAAGCATCAATGTAAAGGGTGGTGCTCAAACAAGCGATTTTGAAGTTCGTTCCGACAACTACGATGTAAACCGTCACTTTTTCTTGGGCCAGTTCTTTCGGGATATTTACGACAAGTCCCTTTCTACCTTACCGGTTATCAGTTCTGGTGTTACCGTTAATAAAATTGAAGTTTGGGTAACCAATAAAGCCGGTAATTACGATAATGCTCGTGATATCTTAGGTTTAATGGATCTAGGGGAGGGGACCACAAATATCTCCAACAGCTACTTTAGCCAGAGTCCGGGTAAAGGTCCAAATCCATCGAATGATATAAATACTGCTTTTTCGCTCATGGATACTTCCAACCATGACATACGGTCTATTTCAAAAATAAACGCTTTCCTGAATCCTCTTGGGCTACAGTCGGGACGGGATTACGAGAAGGTGGAAAAGGCACGGAAGTTAACCCCATCGGAGTATACAATAAATCCAAGCCTTGGTTTTATTTCACTAAATACCTCCTTGAACGCCGACGAAGTGTTGGCTGTTGCCTATGAGTACTCCTATCGAGGAAAAACATATAAGGTTGGAGAGCTAACCTCAGAGGGTATTACCAGTACAAAGGCATTAATCGTTAAGTTGCTTAAAGGCACTAACCTGTCACCTCGCTTGAATACCTGGAAGCTGATGATGAAAAACATCTACTCCATAGGTGCATACCAAGTTAGTAAGGATAATTTTATCCTCGATATTTTATACGAAGATGCGGCTACCGGTAAGGCTGTTAACTATATTAAGGAAGGGGGCATTGCCAACCAACCACTCCTTAAAGTCATGCGGCTCGACAATGTCAATAGTCAGTTGGATCCATATCCCGATGGAGTATTCGACTTTATTGAAGGTGTTACCATACTCTCGGGAAATGGTAGAATTATTTTCCCCGTTCTTGAACCATTTGGTCGTAACCTACGACCAAAACTTGGCACCTTCGCCGATAAGTATGTTTACGAGGAACTTTACGATTCTACCCAAACCAAGGCGAGACAAGTCCCTGAAAAGAACAAGTTCTTACTTTCGGGCAGTTACCAATCGTCGGGAGGTTCAGATATTCCACTAAATGCCATGAATGTACCCCAAGGATCAGTGGTTGTTACTGCTGGGGGGATGAAGCTCGTGGAAAATGTCGACTACTCGGTTGATTATGTCCTGGGACGAGTAAAAATTATTAATACAGGATTGCTCGAGTCGGGAACGCCCATAAAGATCTCTCTTGAAAATAATTCAGCGTTCAACTTTCAAACAAAGACGCTGGTAGGGTCACACTTCAACTATGAGTTTTCCGACAACTTTAACCTTGGCGCTACGGTTTTAAACCTTACCGAGCGACCATTGACCCAAAAGGTTAACTATGGTGCCGAGCCTATTTCGAACACTATTTGGGGTTTGAACGGATCCTATAAGACCGATTCCCGATTTCTTACCAAGATGGTAGATAAGTTGCCGTTTATCCAAACCAAGGAACCGTCGAGCATCTTATTCGAGGGTGAGTTTGCAAAACTCTCCCCAGGTCATTCAAAAGCCATTGGGTCCTCGGGAACTGCTTATATCGACGACTTTGAGGGAAGTGAGTCATCCATCGACTTACGCCAGTGGAGTGCCTGGGTTTTATCCTCCACGCCACAGTTGCAACCGGGCGCAAACGGTTTTCCCGAGGGGGATCTCACAAACGATCTAAGGTATGGATATAATCGTGCAAAGTTGGCATGGTTTACTATCGATCCGCTGTTTAACCGGACTACTTCCTATACACCCTCGCATATAAAGAAGGATAAGGAGCAACTCTCGAACCATTTTGTGCGGGAAGTCAATGAGCAGGAGATATTTAACAAAGACCAAGTGGATGGTTTGCCTTCGAACATTCCAACGCTTAACCTTTCGTTTTATCCTCAAGAGCGAGGACCCTACAATTTTGACTGGATAGGAGTTGATGGTACTACGGGAAAACTTTTAAACCCAAAGAATCGGTGGGGTGGTATTATGCGTTCGCTACCCATTACCGATTTCGAGGCTTCAAATATTGACTACATCTCCTTTTGGATGATGGATCCTTTTGTTTATAATCAAAGTTCAACAGGGGGAGATCTGCTCTTTAACCTTGGAAATATTTCGGAAGATATTCTACGAGATGGCCGCAAATCATTTGAGCAGGGATTACCTACTTCTGCCGATCTTACAAGGGTTGACACCACTAGGTGGGGGCGTATACCGCTGGTGCAGAGTTTGGTGAAATCTTTCGACAATGATGAGGAAAAACGTCGCTTGCAGGATGTTGGACTCGATGGATTGAGCAGTACCAATGAGTATAATTTCTTTCAGTCCTACGTCACGGAAATGCAGACAAAGTTTGGCGCAGGTAGCCCCATCGCCCAGCAGGCTAGCGCCGATCCTGCTTCGGATGACTATCATTTTTATAGGGGTGCCGATTACGATAAGGATGAGGTTAGCATTCTTGACCGATATAAGAAGTATAATAATCCAGAGGGAAACTCTGCTGGTAGCACCTCCGATGGATACACTACTTCGGCAACTTCAATGCCCGATGTGGAAGACATTAACTCTGATAATACCCTCTCCGATGCCGAAAGTTACTATCAATATCGCGTGCATCTTACTCCAGCCGGATTGCAGATAGGGAGAAACTTTGTTACAGATATACGGGAAGCGAACGTTGATCTAGCAAATGGATCGAAGGGCAAGGTTAAATGGTATCAATTTAAGGTTCCAATTTCCGAGTATGAACAAAATTTCGGGTCCATACAAGATTTTAAGTCCATTCGATTTATGCGGATGATGCTTAAGGGTTTTCAGGATACCGTTATTCTTCGTTTTGCTCGTCTAGAGTTGGTAAGAGGGGAGTGGCGCAAGTACAACCGTTCGCTTCAGGAGGGACAAGAGGGACTTGGTTCCACCGATGCCGAAGATCCAGCCTTCGATATTTCTACTGTTAATGTCGAAGAAAATTCATCCCGTCAGCCAGTTAACTACATATTACCTCCGGGAATATCTCGGGTTATTGACCCCTCCAATCCACAGGTAAGGCAGCTTAACGAGCAGGCTCTAATGCTTACCCTAAAGGATCTGCAAGATGGGGACGGTAGAGGTATATTCAAGACCGCAGGTTATGATGTTCGACAGTATAAGAACATTATGATGGACGTGCACGCCGAGGCCCTGGAAGGATACGGCCTTTCCGGTGGCGATATGAGTATATTCATACGATTTGGTAGCGATCAGAAGAACAACTACTATGAGTATGAAATCCCGCTTTCCGTTACGCCTGCTGGTTACTACGCCAATAATGATGCTGGGCGACAAGCGGTTTGGCCTGAGTCTAATAAGCTTAGTTTTGAGTTGGAACGATTCCCCGATGCGAAGACTCTTCGCAACGATGCCATGCATAAACCTGGGTCAATGGTTACACTTTCCACCGTGTATGAGGTACCCGATGGAGCGCGTAAGATTAAGGTTGTGGGTAATCCCTCTCTCAGTCAAGTAAAGGTAATCCTTATTGGAGTGCGCAATCCTTCAAAAAACCGCTCTTCGAGTGACGATGGTCAGGCAAAGTCGGGTATTGTATGGGTAAACGAGTTGCGACTCACCTCTTTTGACGAAAGCGGTGGATGGGCTGCCAATGCTCGAACATCCATCAAGTTGGCCGACTTGGGTAATGTGTCCGTTGCCGGAAGTATCATTAAGGCTGGTTTTGGTTCCATAGAGAGCAATGTGAACGAGCGGAGCAAAGAGAATATTTATCAGTATGATGTGGCTTCTAATTTTGAGTTGGGTCGCTTCTTCCCCGACAAATTAGGCCTTAAAATCCCGATGTTTATTGGTTATTCCGAGATATTTAAGAATCCGGAGTATAATCCACTCGACCAAGATATTCGCTTACAGGATGCGTTGGATAATGCAGATTCCAAGCACGAGCGCGACTCTATAAAGAGGTATTCACAGGACTATACTCGGCGCAAGAGCATCAACTTCACCAATGTTAAGTTCGTTAAAACAAAGGGACAACCACGTTTTTATGACATTGCAAACTGGGCAACGACCTATTCATACAGCGAGTTGTTTGCTCGCAATGTGGATTTGGATCACCGTATTCAGAAGGAGTACCGTGGTGTGCTGGGCTACAATTTTAACACACGGCCTATTACCATTTCGCCCTTTCAAAAGATGAAACTCTTCCGCCCCAAGTCGATGAATCTGATTCGGGACTTTAATTTCAATTTGGTTCCTTCTCAGGTTGCCTTCCGAACCGATATTAATCGCTCCTACCGGGAGGAGCAGCGCCGGAACTTAAACAATAAAAACCAGATCATTATGCCAACCTATTCCAAGGATTTTGCATGGACTCGGTTTTACTCTCTCTCTTATGAACCTACTCGGTCGATAAAAATTGATTTTGCCGCAACAAATCTTGCACGAATTGATGAGCCTGTTGGGATGGTGGACAAGGACCGTGATCCCTTAGGATATGAAAACTGGCGTGACTCTGTTTGGGCAAATGCTCGCAACTTTGGCCGCAACGTTAACTACAACCACAATTTTAACGTAACCTACAATATCCCAATAAATAAATTTCCGCTTCTTGATTTTACCAATGCTAATGCCCGTTATTCCGGAACATATGAGTGGGATGCAGGTCCAATAATGCCCGATACAAGTTCCCTCGATCCGGGGAATACCATAAAGAATAGCCAAACCCTGCAGTTCACAGGAGGATTTAATATGGTTACCCTGTATAACAAGATTGGTCTTCTTAAGCGAATAAACAACGAGTTCGACCAAATGGGTAGGCCTAATCCAAATAAAAAGAAAGAATTTAAGGAGGTAACCTACGAGGCTACACTATCGGCAACTGCGAAAAAAGCGCGAAGCGTTTACCACAAACTTGGAACACAGGATGTAAAGGTGAAAGTAACCTCGGCAGACGGAAAAGAAATAAAAATTATTATTGATGCTGATACACCCGATAGGGTTCGAGTTACTTCGGACGAGGATATCTCAAATGCCAAGATCGTTGTGATAGGAAAGGTGGAGAAGCGAAACAGCCCGCTTGTGTTTGCAGGGAAATTATCGCTTCGGTTGCTTATGTCGGTGAAGAACATATCATTCACTTATTCTCAGGTTGGAGGAATGATATTGCCCGGCTACAAGCCTGGAACCAAGATGATGGGATTGACCGATTATTCGCGCGTTACCGCTCCCGGCTGGCCTTTTGTTTTAGGTAATCAAGACCAAGCCTTCCCACTGGAAGCGGCAAAAAACGGCTGGCTTTCGAAGGATACCACCCTTAATAATCCGTTTGCCATTAATAGAACAGAGAACATAAACTTGAGAATTACCATTGAGCCAATTCCTGATTTCCGGATTGACATTACCGGTCTCCGCACCTTTTCCCAGAACAGGAGCGAATACTGGACCGCTAATAGTAGCGGTGCTTTCAGTGGCAGTGATCCACTAATCAGCGGAAACTACAGCGTATCTGTAATGTGTATCTCAACGGCATTTGAGGAATCGACCAGTAGCAATAATTACCGGTCGGATGCATTTGAGCAATTCAAAAAGAATCGTTTTGAAATATCAAAACGGTTGGCCGAAAAGCGAGTGATTAACACAATTCAGGGCTACGATCCATCTGCAATTGATGCCACCACTGGATATTTTGCTGGCTATGGTCCACTTTCTCAAGAGGTTCTAATTCCGGCATTCCTTGCCGCCTACACCAACACCAGCTCATCATCTGTAAGCCTCGATAATTTCCCCAAAATACCTTTGCCAAACTGGCAGGTTACCTACAATGGTCTGGCCAAGTTGGCGCCATTTAAAACCTACTTTAAGAGCGTTACGCTTTCGCATGGTTACAAGTCGGTTTACAGTATTGGCTCTTATACTACCAACTCTTCCTTTATGGAGAATGGCGATGGCTTTTCCTATATCCGAAATGCGCAAAACGATTTTGTTGCCAAACGCGATATTCTGAATGTGTCTATTTCTGAGCAATTCAGCCCGCTTATTAGTGTCGATTTAGGATGGCAAAATAATCTAACAACCAAGGGTGAGGTTCGTCGTTCTCGAAACTTAGCGATGAGCTTCTCGAGCAATCAGCTAACAGAGCAAACATCGTGGGAGTATATTTTTGGAGTCGGTTACCGCTTCGACAATGTGCCCCTCATTTTCGGAAATCCAGCTACGGGTGCACAAAAGGTCAATAAGACCAACCTAAGGATAACGACTGATGTTTCCATCCGGAATGTTAAAAACTTCCTGCGCAGGCTTGCCGAAGATATCGACGAAATTAGTGGCGGACAGAAGATTACCACGATTAAAGTAAATGCTGATTATACGGTGAGCGAAAAAGTTACGCTTCGCGCCTATTTCGACAGAACAGTGAATGCACCTTATGTGAGTAATGTTTTCCCGATCGCCACATCAAACTTTGGATTTAGCTTACGGGTTGAGTTGTAGTTTCATCAAACTGTTAAAAAATTGATGCTCGGGTTTTAATCTCTTCCTTAGAATCTTTAAAAACAGCTGAAGTATATTACTAAACATGGTATATATCACTTGGGGAAAATGTAAATTGTTTTACCTTTGAACTTGTAATTATTATCAAACGACCTAACAATCAAAACAATAAAACATGAACGTACCTGCTAATCTCAAGTACACCAAAGATCACGAATGGATTCGTGTAGAAGGTGAATATGCTATCATCGGGGTTACTGATTACGCTCAGTCTCAACTTGGCGACGTTGTGTTCGTTGAGATCGAAACTGAAGGCGAAACTCTTGCTCGCGAAGAGGTATTTGGAACCATTGAGGCAGTAAAGACTGTTTCCGATGCTTTTATGCCTGTAGATGGCGAAGTAACGGAAGTGAACAGCAAGCTGGCTGATGCACCGGATCTTGTAAACAAGGATCCATATGGTGATGGTTGGATGATCAAGGTTAAGGTGACTAATAAGGCTCATCTTAATGACTTGCTATCGCCTGAGCAATATACCGCATTAGTAAACGCTTAATCGTTTGCTCAAGAAAAACAAAGGCCATCCGTAAGGATGGCCTTTTGTTTTTGCGACAGTTGATCAGTGGCTATCCGATTATGCTTATCGGTGATGTCTCCATACTTAATTCCCTCAAGTATTTCGTAAAGTTTGTATATCCATATTTATTTGGTTGATTTTTAAATTAAGCCATGAATTTATAAGTATAATGTCTAGTAAATAAAGGAGTCTAGCCAACACAAGAGTCATAAGTTATCCTTTGCTTCCCTTAGTATTTATGGTAAGCACCAGAATGGAAGCGGCAATAACAAGCATGCCAACCACAGAGGCAATGTTGGCCGATTCTCCGGGAAGGATTGTCCAGCTGAGCAGAGCTCCAACAACTGGAATAATGAATTTCCACATGTTGAGGTTCGATACTTTTACTCCTGGGCGGTTGAGAAGGGTATACCAAATAGTAATGGCAGTCGCTGACAAGAAACTGAGCCATCCCAACGCCATCCAATATTCTAGCGGGACAGGTTTTGGATTGAATCCTTCAATGGGCAGCGCGAAAAGGAAAAGGGTTGCTCCTCCAAAGATCATGGAGAAGGAGCTGAGGATGAGTGGTGGAATAGTGCTTGCCGATTTCGAAACGAGAACGTTACCCATTCCAGAAATAATGTTGTTTAGGATAAGCAGTAGAATTCCAATTAGGATGAAGTTTCCCTCGGTACTTAGTTCTTTCTGCCCAAGGGTAATGATAACGACACCTACCAACCCCAGAAAAATGCTAATGATTTTCCGTGTTGATAGGCGGTCGTTTTGCATCGAAAAGTGTGCTACTAGCGTTACAAATACAGGCCCCGATCCAACAATCATGGCACCCAATGCTCCGGACACCATGTTAAGCCCGGTGTAGAAAAGCCCATATTCAATGGTGATTTGGAGAAGCCCTACTAGCGCAATAAGCTTCCAATGGGCTCGCGCAATCCGCAGTTTAAGGGGTAGCTGTTTCACGAATGGGATTAGCAGAAGTCCTGCTAGAAAGAATCGCAGCCCAGCAAACTGAAGTGGAGGAGTATAGTGAAGGCCAATTTTAATTCCGGTGAACGCAGTTGACCAGAGTATGCAGGCAATGATTGCTAGAAATGCTGTGCTTTTCAGAAAATTCATCCTTACTTTATTTAGTGCAAAACTAGCAATGTTATCGCGGTTTAGGCTTTAAATTCACGGTATTAATTTTCTACCTTTGCTTAAACTTTTTTGAACATGGCAGCAGGAATTAATAAAGTCTTTTCATGGGCTAAGCAGAATCTCGCAATCGTAATTGCATTTGGCTTGTTTTTTCTCTCGTTTATTTGGAAACTCTTTTTTATTGTTCAACGAGATATATGCATCGATGAGCCGTTTACCATATTCCATGCGCAAAAGAGTCTCTGGGATATTTGGCTGCTTTCGAGCCAAAATGAACCCAACCCGCCTCTTTTCTTGATCCTAGAACATTTTGTTATTCAGCTCTTTGGATTATCTCCCATGGCAGTAAGGTTTCCTAGTCTGATTTTTACTTCGCTAACCCCTGTATTTATCTTCCTCGTGGGCCGCAAACTATTTTCCTCGGTAGCGGGAATTACTGCGGCACTCCTTTTTGTGTTTTCCACGCAGCAGTTTTACTATGGACTTGAGGCTCGCACATATGCACTACTCTATATGGCTGCTGCTGCATCCATTTTCTTCTTTTTTTGCTTTATGGCAGAACCGAGGAATCGTAAATACTTCTGGTTATTAATCCTTGCAAATATTGTAATGGTTTACAGTCACTATTTTGGCTGGTTTGTTATTTTTTCGGAGGCGTTAATTGTTCTTCTCCGCTGGAAAAACAAAATACTAGTTAGGCGGTGGATACTTAATACGGTTGTGCAGATTATCCTCTATGCACCCATGTGGGTAGTAATGGCTCAACAGTTGCTTATTTCCGGCAAAGGAACTTGGATTGATCCACCTCTTCCACGCGATTACTATATTGAGATGGCCAAAATGCTCAACGGGATGGTCGCCTTTAATCTTATTCTATGTATTCTAATAGCAACGACGTTATACTACCTGTATGTAAACCATAACCTTAGGGTGTTTAATTGGAATCACCTTTACTTGGTGCTGCTGTTTTTTGTGCCCTACACAATCATGTTCTTCGTATCATTCAGGATGCCAATTTTTTTGAATAGGTATATTTTATTCGGTTCAGTAAGCCTATATCTGCTGGTTGGAGGAATCTTTGGGGCTCTAGCACAAAACCTTGGCCGCTTAAAGTATGTTCCTTTATTTCTTCTACTGATAGTTTCATTTGTATCCTTGAAAATTCTTCCCACAACGGTTTACTTTCGGGATGTTCAACAGTCTGTTGCTAAAGTGAAGTCCCTTCAATCCGACGAGTGCTTGGTCGTAATTCATGCCTTTCCTGGGCGTGAGGGATTTGCTTACTATTACAATAGAGCACTGTTTTCGCAGCCATATGTTTTTGATAGCCTGTTAAGGATTAATAATATATTACCTGTTTGGGGTGTCAATGAATTTAAGGAGAATGTCTCCAAGTTTTCCTTTAAGCGTATTGTTTACTACCAGGATGGCTCGCTCTTTTACGACCCCTCAAATACCATCTACAAATACCTCGATTCTGCGTATCATAAAACCGACAGCGTGTTTTTTGAGCAATGCTTCTACGTAACAGCCTTTGATGTCTGTCCAACACCAGCTAAATAGAAGTTTTGGAATCAGTAGTGCTTTATAAACCAACATATTGACAAAGGCCCACAATTAATCGTTGTAAGGAGGATAATTTCTTGCTGTTCAGTATACCTTTGCCAAGTTTTTTTCGAATATATAAAATGGGAATAGCACGGGCCGAAGGTTTAAAGAAGTTGAGTTTTGCCGGGGTATTGGTAACCTTAGGTATTGTCTTTGGTGATATTGGAACATCACCACTCTACGTAATGCAGGCAATAACTGCTGGAGGAGCGCATACCGCTGACTTTATTATCGGGGCAATTTCCTGTATAATTTGGACACTTACCCTCCAAACAACTTTAAAGTATGTGATCATTACCCTTCGTGCCGACAATAAGGGTGAGGGCGGTATACTTGCTCTCTTTGCATTGTTGCGGAAGAGGCGACGTTCCGTATACCTATTAGCCATGCTTGGTGCTAGCGCCCTTCTGGCCGATGGTGTAATAACCCCATCCATTACGGTTTTATCGGCAGTGGAAGGATTGGGTAGCGTTTATCCCAATATCTCCATAATACCTATTGTGCTTGTAATATTGGCATTTCTATTTTTATTGCAACAGTTCGGTACTAGTTTCATTGGGAAATCTTTTGGCCCCATAATGGTAATCTGGTTCTCTATGCTTGCGATTATTGGGCTGCACCATATTTCCGATTATCCTGCAATCTTACATGCGTTTAATCCCTACTACGCAGTAAGGCTGTTGATTGAAAACCCATCGGGTATTCTCATTCTTGGAGCTGTATTTCTCTGTACCACAGGAGCAGAGGCGCTCTATTCTGATCTTGGCCACTGTGGTGTTAAAAACATTCGGTGGAGTTGGATGTTTGTTAAAATTGCATTGATACTGAATTATCTGGGGCAAGGTGCATGGATCATTGCACAACCTCAAGGGGCGCTTCCCAATCCGTTTTTTGCTACCATGCCGGTATGGTTTATTGTTCCTGGGGTAATTATTGCAACGGCAGCGGCCGTTATTGCAAGTCAAGCGCTCATTTCTGGGTCCTTTACCATTATAAGTGAAGCGATAACGCTTAATTTTTGGCCTAAAGTTCAGGTGAAATATCCTACCAGCATTAAGGGTCAACTCTATATTCCAAGCGTAAACTGGTTGCTTTTTATTTCGTGCTCGCTTATTGTGCTCGGATTTCAGCATTCCTCAAACATGGAGGCTGCTTATGGTTTGAGCATTACCTTAACCATGATAATGACCACTTTCCTGATGTTTTTTTACCTAAGGGTAAAGCATGTTAAATCGTGGTTGGCTTGGGTATTCTTGTTTTCATACATGGCAATTGAGTTTACATTTTTGGTTGCCAACCTACATAAGTTTCCCAACGGTGGTTGGCTTACCTTGCTCCTTGCTAGTGTAATATTTCTTGTAATGTTTATTTGGAATAAGGCGAGGGAGACCAAAAAACGGTTTACAGAATTTATTCCCATTTGCCACTATGCCGAAGTGATAACGGATCTGCGCAACGATAAAGATATTCCAAAAGTTGCTTCAAATCTGGTTTATATTACTCGGGCCGAACGAAAGGTAGACGTAGAGGCTAAGATTCTCTATTCCATCCTGAACAAGCAACCCAAACGAGCAGACAGGTATTGGCTTATAAGAATAAATATTTCCGATGAGCCGTTTACAAAGAAGTATAAGGTGACAGTTCTCATTCCGGGTGTTCTTTACCGGGTCGATTTTTTCATTGGGTTTAAGGTGAATGCAAGGATTAATCGCTTCTTCAACCATGTTGTTTCTGAGTTGGTCGAAAACAAGGAGATATCCTTGGTAAGTAACTATCATTCTCTTCAGAAACACGGAATTAGCGGGGACTTTAAGTTTATTATTATTGATCGGATTCCTACCGTAGATATTGAACTTACCTCATTTGAGCGGTTAATAATGAATTCCTACGACCTACTTAAAAAGTTCAGCATCTCGAGCGTAAAAGGATATGGTTTAGATACTAGTAATGTAACCATTGAGCAGGTTCCTCTGGGCCGAATTCCGGTGGGGGATAACGATTTGACTAGAATCTAAATCATCTGAATATAAAAAAAGGCGACCAGAGTGTCGCCTTTTTTTATTCAGTTCAACCGGAATTTGGTTGTTACTTATTCTTGCTTTCAGCATTCGGCAGCAACTTGAAGGAGTATAGGATGGATTCTACTTGGCGGAGATAGTTACGTTTCTCATCCTTTGGTGCGTAAACATATCCTTCAATGGTAATTATTCTGTTATTGGCTTCGTCCAATGTGGTGAAGCTAATAAATGGGCCTCCCATATAATCGTTTTTAACTTCCCATAAACCTCTGAGAATGGCATAGTATCTTTCCTTGAACATAGTCGGAGTTACTTGTGGTTCATAGAAATGTCCGGTAATCATGTAGGATCCTTTGCTTGGTCCGGGGATGTATTTTTTTGTATAGAAATCGCGCTTATTAATCAGGTTTTTCTTCGTAAATGTGCTGTCGCTTTTGTAGGGATAGGTATAAACCATAATTCCATGGCTCGTAAATGGGGTCTCGTAGGAGATCCAAATAAAATCGTCGGCCTTCCGGTTTACTTTATAACCGCTGGGCATTGCCAGTGAGATTCCAAACTTCTGTTTAAGCAGCAGCTGTATTTTTAGGTCTGGAAGTCGATTGTTGGTTGCAATTTGTCGGTCGCGTTCGGCTTGCTCGAAGAGAGCAACAATCTTTTCTCGCTCCTTTAGAATATAGGTGGACAATGCTTTGGGCGAAGGTCCAACTAGGGTCACGATCACTTGGGGCGACGACCATGCATCGTAACGCAAAAGCATCTTGGCTTCAGGGTATATTGCCTTGTCCACCTTCAAAAGCAGGATATTTCGATAGGCTTGAACTCCTTTGAAAAATTTTGGTGGGAGTTTCACAAGATTGAATCGTGGTTCGGGCTGTGGAAGAAATGGGTATTCTTCGGCCAAAACATTTTGTATGGAACTCCAAAGGGTATCCACATCACCACCACTTTTTTCAAGAACAACAAGAATATCGCCTGCTGCTCCCAGTGGGTTGGGGAGTAAGTTTTTTCCCTTCTTGCCCTCTTTGCATCCTCCAATGGTCACGAGTAATGCTAGGGCTAATAACCAAGTAATTCGTTTCATATAATACGTCTTTTTTAGTTCTCTTAATTGCGGTTGATGTTTTCTGAATTTCCTGAATACTGTTTCGCAGAGGTGGTATCGGTCCAAATATTTAGCCGTTGGCCTACCGATAACTCCTCTGGTGCATCAGGATTCCATGCGTTGATATCGTCGACAGTGCAACCAAAGGCCAATGCTAGCCTGTGGTAGTAATCGCCACTGCGAACGGTGTAAGTAATCTTTTTCTTGCCTGCCGTTTCACCTGCGTTTTTAACTGCAATTGCATAGCCATTGCTTGCTGGTTTAAATGCATAAATATCTTTATAGTTCATATAAAACTTCTTTATGGCGGAGTGGGGCAGTACAATTGTGTAAAACCCTCCATTATCCGGAATATAATTCGTTCTAAAGGAAGGATTCAGAAACCTTACCGATTCCATATCCAAATCGGTATATTTTTTTATTCCTTCGAAAAATATTCCGCCATAAACCTTAATGGTATCCACGGTAGATTGATTATAAAGCGGTTGGGTGGGCTCCATTTCGAAATCGGCATAGTTTTTTGCTACGTAGGTGGCTGCGATATATGCCGGTACATAGTTTCGTGTTTGCTCCGGTAGATAGGGTAACAGTTTCCAGTAACTCGTTTCGCCTCCACTTCTGAGTATTGCATTTCGCACTGCTCCAGGCCCTCCGTTATAGGCGGCTAGCGCCAGGTGCCAATCCTTAAATATGCGGAATAGATATTCCAAATATTTGCATGCCGCCTCAGTGGATTTGTAGGGATCCATCCGTTCGTCGACATAGGATGTTACATTCAAGTTAAGCATCTGCCCTGTGGTTATTTTAAATTGCCACAAACCAACTGCACCACTTGACGATACAGCTAGTGGATTTAAGGCGGACTCAACTATTGCGAGATATTTTAACTCCAAGGGTAATCGATACTGGTCTAGCATCTCCTCAAAAATGGGGAAGTATAATTGTGCTAGTCCAAGCATCTTTGAGAAGGCCTCTCTACGTTCACCCGTAAACAGGGTAATGTATCGTTGAACTTCAGGAGTATAGTCCATATCAATTGGCATAGTCCTGCCCATTGCCGTTAGCTTATACTCAATGGCCAGTTCGGGTATATGATAAGCCGGGTTGATGGGATAAATAGAGTTATTCTGTTGGGGGAATACTTTTAACTTCGATAAGCTGTCAAGTGCATTTACGATACGATCGGCAAGCAGGTTTCCTTTGCGCTTAATGGGAGGCTCGTTTTTCCCAACGGCAACAATTGAACTGGTTGCTAGAATTATAGCTGCAATAAGTAAAGTATAACTTCTTTTCATTCTAAAAAATATTCATTGGCAAGTTAGCAAGAAGAAGACGAATTGCCAACGGTAAAATGACGCATTTAATAAGAAGCAAGGGCAAGGTGGTAACAGTAAGGCAAAAAAAATCCCAGAGTGGCACCCTGGGATTTTTAATAGTAAGGTTATTGCTAGTTGAAAAGTTTTATTACGTCGTTGGCATTGGCAAAGAATAGCAATGCAAAGAGAAGAACCATACCCGTTATTTGAGCATACTCCAGAAATTTCTCACCCGGTTTACGACCCGTAATCATCTCATATAGAATGAAGATTACATAGCCACCATCGAGTGCTGGGATTGGAAGTATGTTCATAATGGCGAGCACAATACTAAGCAGTGCCGTCATATTCCAGAAGGCATGCCAGTCCCATGAGGATGGAAAAATTTTACCTATGGTAATAAATCCTCCAAGCGATTTGTAAGCACTCGAGCCTGGGGTCACCAGCAACTTTAGCTGCTTCATGTAGCTAACTAGCATCTCACCACCCCTAGTAATTCCAGCTGGGATCGATTCCCATAAGGTGTATTGCTGAACGCTCACGTGAAAGAATTTATCGAGAACAAAATTTGCGGAAACGCCAATTTGTCCACTGCCATTAACAGTAACGGGGATAGCTATATTTTTACCCTCTCGCTCAACCGTGACGGTTATAGCTTTTCCTGCTTTTTCAGGAACGTAACTCTTAAATTGATCGTAGTAAATTATCTCAATACTATCCACCATCATAACTTTATCGTCGCTTTTGAAGCCGGCTTTATCTGCTGGAGAATCCTTCTCAATGCGATCTATTACAAATGGTACGCGGGGAAGCAGAAAGTTCGGGGTCGAGAGCAAATCATTGCGCATCTCTGCCGAAATAGGAAGCGTTATCTTTTGGCCCTCACGTTCAACCTCTATATCATTAACTTGGTTGAGAACTAAATCGGGAATTACATGCATGAAATTCTCGCATGTTTCACCGCCCACTGTAAGGATTTTATCACCGTTCCGTAGACCTAACTTTTCACCAACAGAATCAACCATTACACCATATGTAACGTCTTTAGTGGCGAGGTATTCTTCGCCCCAAGTAAAGAGAATGGCGATGTAAATTATAAAGGCCAGCACAAAGTTTACGAGCACTCCTCCAATAATTATAATTAAGCGCTGCCATGCTGGTTTTGCACGGAATTCGTAGGGCTGTGGTTCCGTTTTAAGCTGTTCGGTGTCGAGTGATTCATCGATCATACCCGATATTTTCACATAACCACCCAGTGGTAGCCACCCTATTCCGTATTCTGTATCCTTGTGCTTAAACTTAAAAAGGGAAAACCATGGGTTGAAAAAAAGGTAGAATTTCTCCACCCTAGTTTTAAATAGTTTTGCAAAGGTAAAGTGACCCAACTCGTGGAGAACCACTAGTATTGAGAGGCTTAGCAAAAACTGGGCAATCTTAGTCCAAACTTCCATATTCATATCGCGTCTTTTTTGTTTTTAATTTTTGGTGATACAGGTAAGCGCAAAGGCTCTAGTTTCTGCATCGGTTAGGCAATAATCATCAATCGAAGGATTTTTTACGAATTCGATTTGGTGTAGTGATTGTTCCACTATACGTGGAATATCGAGAAAATGTATTTTTTCTTCTAAGAAGGCTTGAACTGCAATTTCGTTGGCTGCATTAAGTATGCAGGAGCTGTTCCCACCCTTATCCAGTGCTTCGTAGGCCAACCTTAGGCATGGAAAGCGTAGTAAATCGGGCTTTTCAAAAGTAAAACCGCCGCATGCAAAGAAATCGAATCGGTCCGATCCTAGCGAAAGTCGCTCAGGATAGGCAAATGCGAGTTGTATTGGGAGTTTCATGTCGGGGATGCCAAGTTGGGCCTTAATAGATCCATCAACAAACTGCACCATGGAGTGAATAATCGATTGCGGATGCACTACCACATCGATTCTGTCTGCCTCAATTCCAAAGAGCCATCGAGCTTCTATCACCTCAAACCCTTTATTCATAAGGGTTGCCGAGTCTATCGTTATTTTATTCCCCATGCACCAATTTGGGTGCTTTAGTGCGTCTGCACGGGTCACTTTTTTAAGTTCTTCGGCCTTCCAGCTGCGAAATGGTCCTCCCGAGGCGGTAAGGATTAGCTTCTCTACACCATCGGTTTCGCCCATTAAGCATTGAAAGATTGCGGAATGCTCCGAATCAACCGGGAGTAACTTAACGCCATGCTTCCGGGCTAGTTCGGTAACTATTTCACCAGCAACTACCAGCGTTTCCTTGTTGGCTAATGCTATATGCTTACCTGCCTTAATGGCATCAATGGTTGGGAGTAATCCCGAAAAGCCAACCATTGCGGTAAGCACCATGTCTGCCTCCGGCATGGTGGCAACGGCTCGTAGTGCCTCCTCGCCTGCCAAAACCTCGATGGGCATGGCGGTAAGAGCATCCTTAACTTTTTGATATTTCAACTCATTGGCAATAACTACTACTTTCGGTAGGAATTCAATCGCCTGAAGAATAAGTAAATCAACACTATTGTTGGCCGTCAAGGCTACTACTTCGAATCGATCGGAATGGGCGCGAACCACATCCAACGCCTGGGTTCCAATTGAACCGGTGGACCCCAAAAGAACTAACCGTTTTTTCATTCCCTGTTATTATCCTTTGCGGCTAAAATACGATATACTTCTCTGCATCTACGGGGGTTCCATTGAACCAGAGTTCGAAATGGAGGTGTGGCCCGGTGGTGAGCTCTCCGCTATTGCCTACAATGGCAATAGCTTCACCAGCCTTCACATGGCTGCCCGCTTTTTTAAGCAGTTTGGAATTATGCTTATACACAGAGAGGAGGTTTCCATTGTGCTGAATCTGAATTACATATCCGGTTTCAAGCGTCCATGTTGCCATAGTAACGGTTCCTTCCAGCACGGCAACGACTACTTCGTTTGGGGCCGATGCTATATCGGTTCCAAAATGGCTATGGGTAAGGTTAAACGAGCTGGTTACTTCTCCTCTAACGGGTGGAAAGAAGTGAAACCCCTTAACCGTATTGTCCGTTGGGGATGTATTAACGGATAGATTATACTGTTCGTTGTTTTCAATTTGCGTTCGCAAAACCGAATCTTCCACCGATTTAGTGAAGACAATTTGTTTGGTGCGTATGGTGGTGTCCAACTTTGCTTCCAGCGCCGGTGGGTTTTCTCCATTAACAATGGCTTGCAGCGTAGTGAGATACTGTTGCCAGTAGTCTAATTTTCGTTCAAGTGAATCAACTTTTAATGCATTTTGAACAATTTGTCTCCGGGTGTGCGTATCGGGATAACCGGGAATAAACTCCCGTAGCGGGGTAAAGGCGATCAGCACAATTACCAGTGAAACGAGTAAAAAGGAGAACCCTCCAAAAACAGCCATCACGTTTAGGCGGGAGAGCCGAAGGAACCACACTTCCTCAAAGGTCTGATCGTTATAAATACTGAAGCGGTATTTGTTCTTGAGTCGGGACAAATACCGTTTTTTTTCTTTTTGCGCCATGGTTTACATAATGCTATCCCACAAATATAGAAACTTTAATTTACATAGTGGGATGCCACTTAGTCTTGAGTTACCTTAACATATTTCTCTTCACTCTGCCACAACCCATGCTTTGTGCATACTGCCATGGCTGTGAGGTTCATGCTCACGTTTGCGGCCACGTAAAAATCAACCTCCACATGGGTGGGCTGATTGCCAAATGCCCCGGGGGTAAAGTGCACTTGTGTCATGAGAGTTTCCCTGTTCCAAAGTTGTATGGTGCTTATATAGTGATCGTAATCGTCGGGATGTTTATACTCATCACCCATCGACACTTTCACTTTTATCTTTTCACCTTTTTTAACAGTATCGTCGCAGAAAATGAAAGGAGTGTGTCTGTCGAAGTAATCCTTCATTAATTCCTTTTCCTCTTGGCTTATGTCTACAGGCTTAAATACTCGTGGCATATATTTCAGTTTTTACAAATTACATTACTTCATGAAACAAAAATAACACAAAGAATGTTCTGTCGGCCAATTTCTGGCGTGTCGTTACATTTTTTACGCTTTTTTAAAAATAAACCCTTATAATGCTTGCATATTAATATAAAAGCGCTACTTTTGCACCGCGGTTGAGAGAAACACACACTGGTTCACCTCTAGCGCAGATTAAATAGGTTCTGATTTTTCTGAAAAAAGATATATTGCGGGATGGAGCAGTTGGTAGCTCGTTGGGCTCATAACCCAAAGGCCACAGGTTCGAGTCCTGTTCCCGCTACGATGAACCCCTGTAAACGCTTAGTTTACAGGGGTTTTCTATTTTCGGGGGAACGTATGGGGGACAGTTTGTGCAAAAAGAGAGAATTTTTATTTTATTCTTGTTCCTTATCCTACCACTTTTACTCCTCCAACCATCTTGGCAATTCACTTCGGGATATACCATCTTCTTAGGTATGCCTTCTTAATCGTCAAAACCTCCCAAAATCTAAGGAAAGTGCAATTGATGCACTTAACAAATGCTTCGAAGGGGTGGATAGTAATACATCCAAGTAATCGTATGGTGGTATGTATCCACGCAATAAGGAATCCAACAACTCCATTTGCGCTCATTTAATGGATATTATAACAAAATCAGCGTATTAATAACACCACAAAATCTAGCAAATTACTGATATTGAGCGATAAGGAAACAGACCAAAATACACTTAGCGCTCATTTACTGCACCTTACTCATATTCTAATAGGATAACCAACTGGATATCTTCCGTATGGAGCTGTTAATGAACGCTAAACATCCAATTGTCGATCACATGATTTCCAATGAAGTAAGCAATACGACGTATTACAGCAGAATCAAGCGTTGATAAACCTGTATTGTTCGGACTTATGAGGGGAGTGAAAATAGCGGAAATCATGTGTTCTATGTGTTCGAAACATCACATTAACCTATTTTGCAGCGCATTACATCGAACAGATAGTTTTTTGAGTAGAACACATAAATATAGCAGGGATTAACAGATAGTGATCTTCCTAAAGGTAATCTCTTGCAACTCTTAACCTCAGAAATATCTTTAATCAGGGTTACTTCCAAGCACGAGGAATAAGCCCAATTTCAGTTTGCTGGTAAGTAGGTTGATCTCCAGATTTACTGTATTTTGCTGCTTGCTTTGTCTCGCTCGTTGTT
>NZ_FMYP01000067.1 GCF_900096565.1 Williamwhitmania taraxaci | reverse complement strand
CAGCCCTTCACATATTTCGGTCATCGAATCGCACCGGCTGAGGACGCCAAACAGCATGGTAACCAGCTGGGGTTTTGCCTTAAACGTCTTATAGTAATGGTCTGCACCATGCTTTTTCACCAAGCTGCTGACATTAATGGCATCGATTAAGTTGATGGCTTGTTTGAAAATCGGCTGTCCGACTAATTTTATTTCTGTATTTTTGCCCATGTTGTGTTTTTTTTTGCAAAACAAATCTACAACATCGGGGTGAAACCTTCGGGGAGTAGCCCCTTATTTTTATTCAACTAACGTTTCAACTGGAATCTTTTTGTCGGACAGTAGTGATAAAAAAACAACCTTATTTTTATGGATGCAAGATTTGAGTTGGGGAAAGTTGGGGAAGCGAAGGCGTTAGAGTTTTTGGTTGCCAACCATTTTGAGATTCTTGAGACTAACTGGCTGCACGGACATAAGGAGCTTGACATCGTTGCGCGGAAGGATGGATTAATACACGTTGTAGAGGTTAAGACGCGCGCTTCGGCTTACCATGAAGAGCCAAAAGAAGCCGTAAACCGGCGCAAACAAAAGAATATTGTTGAGGCCGCTGATGCCTTTATTGTAAAGCACAAGTTACTCGAGGAAGTTCAGTTTGATATTGTTTCAATTGTTATTGAGCCGGTTACAGGAAAGATGGAATTGGAGTATATTCCTGACGCCTTTTACCCCGGATTATAAAGTTACCATGGATATAGATGACCTTAGGGGCTATTGCCTATCGAAGCCGTATACAAGTGAAGGGTTTCCTTTCGATAATGATACGCTGGTTTTTAAAGTTGCCGAAAAGATTTTTGGGTTGGTGGGGCTCGATAACACGCCTCTTTCCATAAATCTAAAATGTGATCCGGAGCGCGCTGTTGAGCTTAGGGAGCAGCATGAAGCAATAATTCCGGGCTATCACATGAATAAGCAGCATTGGAATACCGTTGTATTGGATGGATCGCTTCCACGTCCGCTTGTGCTGGAACTTATCGACCAAAGTTATAGTCTAGTTTATTGTTCATTACCCCAAAAAACGCGTAGCATGCTCGAAGGTTGGTAACACGTGCTAATTTGCATTGGTTTCCTTCAATTGAATAGTTATCTTTAGACTTTATCTTTCGTATAATCGCACTCCAAAAAGATATTATTATGAAAGCACTAGTAACTACCCTCGGATTATTCTTTGTAATGGCGTTTGCCGTCGTAAATGCTCAGGTATTTCATGTGGTAAAGGTGCAAGGAAACATCACCAACTTGAACACAGGAAAGCCCATAAAGGCCGGTGATATGGTTCAGGCGAAGGATCGAATCGCATTTGAATCGGTTAGCGCAAGCATGGTTGCCATTGACGACAATAGGTCAAAGTTCCTGATTAAGATGCCAAAAACGGATAATGTGGATAAAACAAGCTTAATCGTCCTTGTGAGCCAAGCGACTATGGCGGTGAAATCACGCAATGCTTTTAAAACAAGAGCATTTAATCCGGAACAGAAGGAGGTTGTTGACCTGAAACAATACTTTGGAAGCGATCGATTCTCGATTATTGGCAATCAGGTAAACGTTACCCTGAGTGAGCAGATGTATCCTTTGAGTCCCGATCAGTTTATAGTGTTCCACTACAACATTAAGGATAAGCCAGTTTCCAAGAAACTTGGATTTGATCAGCAAACAATTAAAATTGAGGCAGATAAACTTAAAGAGGTAAAGGGCGAGACGATTACTACCGATGAGATTGAAGGCGTCATGGTATATCAATACGAAATGCCTTCGAAAAACTATAGGGAGATTACTTCGTTCAACCTACTCTTTGTGGATGGAGCGGCACTAACTGCCGAGTTTAACACGATTATCCCTATTCTTCGAACTCAGAAAATGGATGATAAGGGAATCAAGGAATACCTAGTTGACTACTACGTCGATTTTTATGGGGTTACCGATTCGAAAGCTCTCTCGGCCTTTATTGATGTTGTGTTAAGCAAGAAAGCATAAAATTGGGTGTTGATCCATAACAGATATAAAAACCCCGCTCTACCTTAGAGCGGGGTTTTTCTTTGTGAGGTTGACAAGAACTAGTTAAATGCGCCCTTCAGGTAGGCTTTGGTGCGCTCCTCTTTGGGATTATCGAAAAATTCCTTAGCGGGACCTTGCTCAACTACTTCGCCCAGATACATAAATACTACATGGTCGGCAATACGACGGGCTTGGCGTAGCACGTGGGTAACGAGAACGATAGTATAGCGGTCCTTCAATTCAAGAAACTTCTCTTCAATGGCTTGACTCGAGAGCGGATCGAGGGCGGAGGTGGGTTCATCGGCCAGAATAATTTCGGGGTCAACGGCTAAACCACGTGCAAGGCAAAGACGCTGCTGCTGACCAATGGATAGTCCCGATGCTGGATCGCGAAGGCGGTCCTTCACCTCCTCCCAGAGGCTCGCTTGGCGCAGGTAGTGTTCCACTCGCTTAGTTAAGAAGGTCTTTTTCTTCCGGCCACTAATACGCAACCCATAGGCCACGTTTTTAAATATCGACATGGGAAGCGGGTAGGGCCGCTGCGAAAGAAGCCCCATCCTTTTTCTTATTTGGGTGATATCGCCCTTGTAGGAGAGAATGTCGATATCGTCAATAACAATCGTTCCGGTTACTTTAATATCCGGATACATATCGGTAAGCCGGTTTAACGTCTTTAGCAGCGTAGTTTTACCGCAACCCGATGGGCCAAGTATTACGGTAATCTTATTCTCAGGAATTTGAATGTTTATATCCTTGAGGATTTGCTGTTTCCCTATATGTAGATTCAGATTGCTTATCTGAATTTTTGCATTGCTTTCCATACGTTAGAACTTTATCTTGTTTTTCTCAAACTTGCGCGAGAGGTGTCGCGAAAGGAGGCTTATAATAAGTATGATAATGGTTAGAACTAGTGCCGAGGCGTAAGCCCTTGCCTTAACTTCCGGAATTGGGGAGCTGAGTTGAAAGAATATGGCCAGCGGGAGTGTTGCTGTAGGGTCGTTAATGGATTGGGGCAGGTAGTCGGTGTAACCGGTGGTAAAAAGGACGGCGGCGGCATCGCCTATGGCCCGGCCAAAGGACAGAAGGATGGCCGTAATTATCCCTGGGTAGCATTGCCTAACGAATACCCGAAAAGCCGTTTCGGATCGTGTGCTTCCCAGCGATAGCGATGCTTCCAGCAATCCTCTGGGAACCGTTTTGAGCACTTCGTCGATCGATCTTACCATGATGGGGATGATGAAAAGGGTTACCGTTATAATACCTGCCAGAAGCGAGGTGCGCATGCCCATATACACCATTAGGGTGAAGCCGAATGCTCCATAAACAATAGAAGGAACGCCCCAAAGTAAATCGAGCATAAACCGAATTCCATTGACTAACTTCTTTTTGTTGAGGAGGTGTACGTTCATGAAGAGCGCCACGGGCAATCCAATCAAAAATGCCAATGAGGTGGAACCCACCGCTAAGTATAGCGATCCAACAATCGCATTCAGAATACCACCCTCTTTGCCAAAGTAGAAGCCTCCCTTGGGTGTTTGGCTTACCATTTCCCACGAGAGAGCCGGTAATCCCTTAACCAGAATGGTGAGAATAATAAGTAACAGCACTGCGGCTATTCCGTAGGTTGCCGCCTTCATAAGGCCCACAAAGATTCTTTCCTCCAAGTTTAACCACTGTTGTCGTCGGTTGCTCTTCATAGTTTACTAGCTGTTTTGTTCGAGTCGAATAATGGCAAGCCGCGAGGCTAGGTTAAATAGCAACACAACCACAAATAGCACTAGCGCTGCCAGCATAAGTGCCGATTCGTACATCGGTATCGATAGCATTTCGCCGTAGTTATTGGCAATTAATGCCGGTAATGGGTATCCTGGGCTGAAAAGACCTTTAGGCGTTTTGGCAACATTTCCAACCACCATGAGTACCGCTATGGTTTCGCCAAATGCCCTCGATACGCCTAAGCCAATGGCTGAAACAATTCCTGGAAATGCTTTGCGTAGTAACACTTTCTTAACCGTTTGCCAACGCGTTGCCCCCAGCGATAGGGAAACTTCGGTATACTCCTCTGGAATAGTTTTTAGTACATCCACCAAGATATTAAGCACAAATGGAATGATCATGATGGCCAGCACAATGGCTCCAGCCAGCACGGTAAACCCTGAACTTTGGTAACCGAAAAATGGGGCAATATAGCGTGACACAAGTGGAACCACAATGAGAATACCCCATACTCCGAAGACTACCGAGGGGATTCCCGAGAGGATGTCGATTACCGGATGCATTATCTTCAGTAAATTCCGGTTGGCATACTGGGTTAGATAAATTGCAGCCAATAGGCATATAGGGGCAGCCAAAGCCACGGCAAGAATTGTTACCCAAAGCGAACTTAAAATAAAGGGTAGTAGCCCAAATTTTCCTGCCATGGGCATCCATTCTCCCGAGAAAAGAATATGCAGCAGCGATTGGTTCTGCAGCAAACTCGCCGACTTTATATAGAGACCTATCCCCAACAGGAGCGGAAGAAGCATGATGAATATCAACGATATCACCATCCAGTTGTGGTTGAGCGTATTTCTTAATCCCCTCTTTATAATAAAATACTTTCGCATTACTGTTGATTATCAATCATCTTAAGCATTTCGATAATTTTCTCATCATTGAGTTGAATATAGCCTGCTGTAGGTATATGTTGCTGTCCCTTTGTGAGAATAAACTTTAAAAATGCAATGGTTATAGGATTGGTTGGTGCGCCCTTCGAAACAAAGTAAAGATTACGGGATGGAGGCGAAGGGTAGCGACCATCTTTAATGGCACTGGCAATGGAGTCGAGTGATTCATAGAAGCGCTCCTCTGGTTCGATTTTGCCATCACCGTTGAGGTCAATGGGGGGAATAACAATACCCGGATAACACTTACGGGTTTTAAGATCGAAGGCATAAATTAAGTTATTGTAGCCAAGAGCAAACTTGTCGTTGGTAACGGCATCGGCAATTCCTGGATCGCCAAACACGCCAACGCCAAGCAGATTTTCTTGATGGCCACCTATGAAGGAGGCCCACATTTCGGCGGCGCCACAGGCATCGCTTCGGGTATATAGGTTTATCTTATCTACTGAGGCTGTGCCCAGGAGTTCACCCCAATATTTTATGGTTCCTTCTTTGTACAAAGCCGAAAGTCTCGCTTTTGAAATCCCTTTCGATAAAATATCGGCAAGGAAAGGGTTGCTCGCATTTACGGTTGGCAGAACTGCATCCTTGGCTACGGCAATCTTCCAAGCCCCATTGTTCACCTCTTCCTTTGCCACTTCTCTCGATACCATTGCCAAATCGACCATGCCCGATAAAGCGTCGGTCATTCCCTTGCCAGCACCACCGGCAGAAATGTCGATTCGCACAGCAGGATTTTCTTTCATGAACTCATCGGCCCACTGAACAGCTAGTGGATAAAGCGCAAATGCCCCCGAAATAGTTACCTTACCCGAAAGTTCACCTGGCTTTGCTTTTCTGCCACCACACGAAATAACAGTGAGGGCTATTGCTGCAAAGACTGTTACCGCGAGTAATTGTTTCATTGTTGAGTATTTCATGATCCTAGTTTTTATTCTATTCAAATTTAGTCCAAAATAACTAAACCACAATTATGAATGATTCGCTTGTATTCTGATGCTATAAATCTTTTCTCTATCATATAGAGGATTGATGTTTTGTAAACAGAATAAACCGTTACATGTCTACAAGACCGATAGGAAACAGGGAGTAAAATTAACATAAACTAGTTGCACAACCAACGGTTAACTGAGATAATTGTTAAAAAAAAGGAATCAAAGAAATTGTCAACAAAGGAACGGTTAATGAATTTAATCAAACGTGTGTCCGAATGCAGGCAGTATTCAACAATACAACGCACACAGCTTAAGCCGACAAGTAACTTCAATTGGATGTTGGAAGAAAATCTTCACAATTGTTAACTCCATCAAAAGGAGGCCCGCACTTCCATACTTCCCGAATGAATAATTTTTCCATCGGCAATATATCGCCCGTTGTAGCCTAGATTAATTTCAATACCAGCGGGTAGTTTTCGACTAAGAATCAGAGTCCAGATTGCATTTTTTCCCGGTTTCAATCCGTTGAGCAGTTCATAGGAGACTGGAGAGTTCAGTGGTGCAAATGCATCAATTCGGAGCCATGAAAAGGTGGTTTCGACCTTCATTTTTCCGGCAACGCTGGCCATGGCTTCTGCCCCAAACTTATGGGTGAATGATTTCTCGTTGCCCATTGTGTTCTTCTTTTCGGCGTATTCCCAAAGCAGCACAAAGGAGTAGCGAAGATCAACAGAGAGTTCGGCTTTTGTGCCCGCCACGGACATCCCGGTATTGACTATGATACTAGCCCTGCCCGAAGTCACCTATAGCATTAAGATGCTTGTCTTGCATTCTAGCTATAAGCAGTAGAAGAATAACGGTATATGCTCGTTCAAAATGCCGTTCATTGTGATAACTTCGAATGCCAGTTTTAGCAAAAGGCTAACGGATATACAATTTTATTTTTCTACTTTCGCGGTGGTTTTACTGGGCTACCATCGCTTTTTCTTTGGACTTAAATGCTGCTGGGCTGCCTTATCGTTTTGCATTGTCCTTACTGTTACTATAGATTATTCTGAATGAAACAATTCTTTACCTTACTAAGCACCCTGCTGCTATTCACTGCAGGTGTGGAAGCGCAGGTTATTGTGGGCGGTGTGCCCGATACCGAGCGCAACGCCCTCATTGCCCTTTACGATGCCACCAATGGCCCGGGATGGAAAAATAGTAACAACTGGAAAACCGATGCCGATGTTGCATCTTGGAATGGCATATTGGTGTTAAATGGGCATGTTGTTGAAATAACGCTCAATGCAAATACTTTGAATGGCAGCATACCTGCGGCCATTGGCAGTTTACCCAACCTCACAAGTCTTATTCTTTATGGCAATCAGCTCACGGGTGAAATTCCTACGGAGCTGGGCTACCTCACTCAGCTGCAGTATCTCGACCTATCGCCCAACCAGCTTAGCGGTAATATTCCAACCGAACTTGGAATGTTAGTTAATTTGAAAGAACTTTATCTCGGTGATAATCGCCTTACGGGAAGTATTCCCGCAGAGTTAGGCAACCTTCAGAACCTAACTTTGCTTTACTTGTCCAGCAACCAGCTTACCGGTGCTATTCCTCCCTCGTTTAGTAATCTTAATAGCATTAAGACGCTTTTTCTATACGGCAACCAATTAAGCGGTGCGGTTCCTGGCTCGCTGGGTGATCTATCTAACTTGGAAAAGCTATATCTCCAGGATAATTTTCTTACGGGAAGTATTCCTGCAGAGTTGGGCCACCTTGAGAACTTAACCGTGCTCTATTTGTCCAACAATCAGCTCACCGGTAAGGTTCCGGCTTCGCTCGGTAATCTTTCTAACATGGTAGAACTTGACCTGAACAATAATCAACTGACCGAACTGTGCGACTTGTCTAAGCTTCACAAACTTGTGAGATGCTACCTATATCGTAATCGGTTTGACTTCACCAGTCTCCTAGCAGCCAATGCTTCCGTTGTAGCCGGAGGCCAATATAACTACAGCCCCCAGGCCGAGGTTGAGGCAATGCGTGATGAGAGTGGCGAAACCATTACCCTTTCTGTTTCGCCATCCCTTGGCGGTTCGGATTATCAGTGGTTTAAAAACGGAGAATCCATTTTTGGTCAAACGATGGTCTCTTTAAGCGTGCCCAGCAGCGATAATGGACTCTATCATTGCGTCATTACAAATTCGAGCGTTGCGGTTCAGCAACTTACGCTATCCACTAAAGTGCATATTATTGGGTCTTACGACATGGATCATGGCGTTGCCAAAACCGACTATGAGGCTTTAAAGATTTTCTTTAATGCTACCAATGGAACTGGCTGGAAGAGGAGCAATGGCTGGAATACCGAAAAGCCTGTGGCCGAATGGTATGGCGTTTCGGTTATGGGAGGTAGAGTAGCCGGCCTCAACCTTACGTATAATCAGCTTTCAGGAGCAATTCCTAGTGAGATAGGGATACTTGATGGACTTATCACGATAAACTTAGGTAACAACCAGCTTACAGGGTCTATTCCTACCTCTATTGAAAATCTCATCAGACTAAAGGGCCTTTACCTTTGGGATAATCAGCTTACTGGCGAAATACCCTCCGAACTATGCACCCTTTATCAACTGGTTGCTTTTAATGCTTCCAGAAACAAGCTTACGGGTAATATCCCTTCGGATATTTGGCGCCTTCAGGGTCTTATAATCCTTGATGTTAGCCATAATTTACTTACAGGTAGTATACCAGCAGAGATAGGCAACCTTTATATACTCTGTAATTTATCCATTAATAATAACCAGCTTACGGGTGATGTTCCGACATCTATGAACTGGCTAGTTAATCTTTCTACGCTACGCCTTGCGGGGAATCATCTTACAGGGCTTCCCAATCTTTCGGGGCTTTCCAATTTGATTGAGTGCTCTGTTAATAATAATGAATTGGACTTTACCGACCTCACAACCGCTAATATAACGATGGCGGATATGAGTAAGTATGTCTATACTCCTCAGGGTGAGATATTATTACAGAGGAACAATAACGTGGGTAGCGTAATTCTTACTGTGCCTAGGCATATTTCCGGTAATGTGTATACGTGGTATAGGAATAACGTAGAGGTTGTAGGACAAAAAACTCAAACGCTTACCGCAACTAGCGAAGGCCTTTACCGATGCAATGTAATTAATCCTAATTACAGCAAACTTCAACTGGGAACTCTGGAGGAACTTATTACTCTTGCTACACCATTGTATACTCTTACTATAAACACGGTGGGCGGAGGCAGTGTTGTGATTGATGGACAAGCCTATCCTGCTATAGTAAGTTTTTTTGAGGGAGCAATAATGACGCTAAAAGCTACGCCTGCCGTAGGCTACACTTTTACTGGATGGAGCGGTGCTATGATCTCTGCTGATGCCGAGATTACTATTACTATGGATGCAGCCAAGGCGATTACGGCCACCTTTGCAGAGATACCTGTAAAAACCTATGCAGTGAACTATAGCGTAACCGGTGGACATGGCCAAGTGGCTGCAACCGTTGCTAACGGTGCGCAGGTTGCTAACGGCACAGTTGCCACCTTCACTGCCACACCCGATGCGGGTTATGCCGTAAAGGCTTGGACGGTTAATGGCGTTGCTGTTTCGAATAACACCACTAATACTTATAACTATACGGTAACAGGCGCAACTACAGTAACGGTAGAGTTTGTGCTTACTACCGGCATAGAGACCAGTGCGATAAATCAGGTTAGAGTTTATCCAAACCCTTTTAGCGATGGCTTATGGTTCGAGAATGGGGATGATATTCGTAAGGTTACCATTATCACCCTAGTTGGTCAAGTAGCTTTGGTAGCGAATGGATCCGTTTCATATATAGAAACATCTGCGCTTAAGTCTGGTATTTACCTGGTTAGGATTGAGAGTGCACAGGGCACTACTGTTTCTCGCCGCATGGTGAAGAGGTAGTTCGACCAAATCTAATATATGAAGAGGCTGCTCGTGTTCGGGCAGCCTCTTCTTTGGACTAAGCTGTTTTATTTTGGCAGCTATAGACGGGCCGGCTAAGTGTTGTATTAACTTTTCATCCCATCAAAAGGAGGCCCGCACTTCCATACTTCCCGAATGAATAATTTTTCCATCGGCAATATAACGTCCATTGTAGCCTAGATTAATTTCAATACCGGCGGGTAGTTTTCGACTAAGAATCAGAGTCCAGATTGCATTTTTTCCTGGTTTCAATCCGTTGAGCAGTTCATAGGATACGGGAGAGTTCAGTGGTGCAAACGCATCAATTCGGAGCCATGAAAAGGTGGTTTCGACCTTCATTTTTCCGGCAACGCTGGCCATGGCTTCTGCCCCAAACTTGTGGGTGAATGATTTCTCGATGCCCATTGTGTTCTTCTTTTCGGCGTATTCCCAAAGTAGCACAAAGGAGTAGCGAAGATCAACAGAGAGTTCGGCTTTTGTGAGGGATTTAAGTCCGATTAACTCATTGTTCTTCGATGGAAAAAGGTCGGAGTTGGCGGTCGAATTACTTTGTTCTCCTTGCCATGTGGACAGCAGCGCAGCGGTGGGACGATAGCGCAAGCTTAACGTTGAGGTGGCAACCTCGCGAGTCTCGCTTCCGCCCAACAGCAGCTGCTTTGTAGCGGAGGCCTGCCGGTATATATCGGCAAAGTAGCGCTTATTCCGTGAGATAAAGCCACCGCCGTAGCGCCAGCTCCCCTTGTGGGCAATGGTATTCTCGGCGTTGAGTGATGGAAAAAACTCCGGAATTGCCGAAAATGCTGCTTGTTTCTCATCGGCCTGTGCTGAGCCATTTACCGAAAAGCAAGATACAACGCTCCTAAATCCACTGGTATCACGCCAAGCCATGGATGGCGTTATTCTTGCCGCTGCGGTAAATCCCGAGGTATAGGCCTTTATGTATTTGGATGTTGGAAGATTCACCTTCATAAATTCAGCCTGATCGGCATAGGCGGCAATCTCAAATTCATTGACCTCTTTTGTGCCGTTTCCATTGTAATCGTTCCAGGTATACTGTCCTTGGCCTGCCGCTACCTTAATAAAGGTATAATCTTGACTAGGAATAAGCCCTGAGCCCATATCCATCGAACCATTCAATCCTATAGCTTTGCGCAGCAACGTGGTCCCGCCCTCGAGCCGTCCCAGCATCGTTTCTTCCTTTACACCTGTTGGGTTGTCGGCGTATTGAAGGGAGCGTAGCGATGCCAGTAGGCGTATGAAATCTCCCTTTTTTCCGGTTCGTTCCAAGGACGAACTCACCTCTTTCGCCTCCGAGAACTTGGTAAGGCTGCTTTTACGAGGGGAATAATCGAGCCTATTCCGATAGGTTAGTGTAAACGGAACTTTTACCTTTCCGTTACTCCGGAGGTAACCTTCTATCTGCTGAAAACCCTTACTTGTAGCTAAAAGTGTATCGGCTGCTTTCGAAAGCCAGTGATTGGTTTCGCTTGAGTAAACTGCTCCTACGGCTAACTTCCCAAGATTTTTTTCGATGGCAAGGTGGGAACGTAAAAAGTTCGTTGTAGCGGAGGTATCTTGTGTTTTGAGATAACTAGCTGTAATCTTTATAAACCCCCACTTTTTTATTAGCGAAATATCACCATTTGCGTTCCAGCCTTTAAAGAAACGCCCTCGATCGAGATATTCGGCTTTGTATAGAGAGGCGAAATGGTGCCCGCGTTTGTATTGTATTTCGCCAAGGAGATTGTTTTCCTCCAATGGTTTTCCGATAAGGGTGGAGGTGAGATTCCAGTTGCGCTCGTATTCTACCGGATAAAACCGATCGATTGGGTTGAACCCGGAGGAGAGGTGGCGAAACTTCGACCGCCACGTGAAATCGGATAGGGCCGATGTATCCGCTGTAGGCTTTCGCTCAATAAATGCTGAGAATGCAGTCCCAACATCATCGTTGGAGTCCTTTTGCGAGAAAGTATTTTTATCGTTGAGCGATCCAGCGGTTTCGACTCCATACCTTGTTCTTCCTTTATTAATAAGCAATCCTGCTGTTGCGAACTGCTTCTTTATGGGTGCTGTAAGCTGAATTACCGGCTCATAGCTGCCCTGCGGAACGCCGTTTACAGGAGCCAGCCATTGGTAAACACGCCCGTTGGCAATAATTGGACTAATGGCATAGTTCCCCTTTCCCTCGCCAATCAAGGAGAAGCGTAGACGGTAAACCGCTTTGGTCGGATCGGTAGAGTATTGGTAGGTTAAGTAGTTTAGTCCATTTACTATTGAATCTTTCGATGCATAGAGCAGTTCATCGGGGTTAAAGGCCACAGTATCTACGCTCGAAACAAGGGCATCGTTGATGTTGTCGCCCGCATTGGCCATAAGGGTTTTTCGGTAAGAGGTGAGATCATTGCCCAGCGGCTGATTCTTCAAATCCGATTCGGAGAAGACATTAACATAGGTCTCCCAACTCTTCCCTTGATAGTTTGCTTGGGCTGAGGTTAGAAAACGGGAATAGTTTTGATCGGCATACTCAAACTCCACAACAATTCGGCTATCCTTGGTGATAGGGCTTTTTGCAGTAAAGAAAAGTTCGGCAGTGGAGTAAGAAATGGTGTAGTCCTGATCGCTTCCACGGGTAAGCTGACATCCATCCAAAAATACCCGTTCACTCCCCGAGACCATTATAATATAGATCTCCGCTTCATTCCCCTTGAGGCGGTATGGTCCTTGGTTTCCTTCCACTCCATCGATGGTTTGCCTAGCGAACTTTCCTCGAGCAGCAGCGCCACCGGCAACAATGTGCAACCTGTTTCCGCTCTTCTTTACGCTAGTAATGTCTGCTAGTGCACCCCGCGCGCTTCTTCTTACGCGGAAGAACTCTCCCGACTCTCCAATAATTTCAATGTCGCCGGCTGTTAGGGCTGCCTTTTTCCCATAAACTTTGATGAATATACGGTCGAACTCCTGAAAGTTGCGGGTGTTACCCTCTGGTTGTACCGGATTGTTTTTATCCGAGACTACTGCAAGAATGTTTACCCCTTCACTGAGTTCACCGCTCAGCTGGAGGTTAAGCCCCGATGTAAAAGAGACATCCCGATTGTTGCCGAAGGCTACTCCGCGGGTAATGCTTCCACTTTTTTTTAGGTTGTCGGTTCCTTTTATATAGTCGGTAAAGGAGGCGTCGAAACGGCTGTCGGATCTTGCATTTAGGAGGCTGTCGGGCGAGAGAGATTGCAGCTCGTTTCGATGGGAAAAGCTTCGTGTAGCCGAGAAGGAATATACCCGATAGGTAATTCGAAATACGCCACAGCCAAGATCCTGTGTCGGTTTTATGCTGCCCTCTTGCCAATTAAGGTTGAAAGATGCTGGTGGAACTGCAACTCCGGCGGTGTCGGTTATTATTACCGATCCCGGAACAATGCTTAAGCTATCGAGGGAGACGGTTTGTTGGCATAGCAGCATAGTTTTGGTGCGCAACGAACGAAACTCCCCTTGGCTAAAGGCCAGGAGAGGCGCAAAACTACAGGCAATTACAAATCCTACTATGCGCAACCGGGGCATCAATGGCTTCGTTTATCTTATTCAACGTGCAAATTAGCATAACATTTTATTGATTTTGGCAATAGAAGCGAAAATAGGCTGTATTTGTGCTGGTGGTTATTATCCCTCTTGCACCGATCGCTCGAAACGACTTCTGTCTGCCACTTATTTTCGTGTTCGTTCTGTTACTACAGCTTTTCGTTCCTTAACACCAGCAACTGTAATTGAAGCGGCTTATTTTTGTGCGTTTTCTAAAGTTAGTGTCAGACTTATTTTCCATATGCCTCACTAAATGCCTTTGGTTAATCAATACATTGCTAGGTTGTTATAACTATACCGTCCTTTCACTTTTCACTTTTCACTTTTCACTCTTTGATAGTTCATTGTAGGAGCTTACCTTTGCGGCGTCAAAATTTATTCCATGGTTTTTCTTTACACACTGGGGATAAGGCTCTACCTTATTTTAGTTCGAATAGCATCACCGTTTAATCCTAAAGCCAAGCAGTGGGTTGATGGTCGGAAAAACCTGTTTTCACGATTGGAGGCTGCCATTGGCACCGGCAATCGAATTGCTTGGTTTCATTGCGCTTCGCTGGGCGAATTTGAACAGGGACGCCCGGTTATTGAAGAATTCAAGCAGCAATATCCCGATATTAAGATTCTTGTTACCTTTTTTTCTCCTTCGGGCTACGAGGTGCGCAAGAATTACGCTGGAGCCGACTTTATCTTCTACCTACCTATTGATACCTGGCGTAATGCCCGCAAGTTTGTGCGGCTGGTAAACCCCGAGGTTGTTTTCTTTGTAAAGTATGAGTTTTGGTATTTCATGCTCAACCGGCTAAAGCAAGAGGGGATAAAGACCTACCTGATATCCGCTATATTCCGACCCGATCAACTGTTCTTTAAACGTTATGGCCTTTGGTATAGGCACATGCTGCGTTGTTTTACCCATTTTTTTGTGCAGAACCACCAATCGGAGCAGCTGCTGCTCTCCATCGGGTTTTCAAATGTTACCATATCAGGCGACACTCGGTTTGATAGAGTTTCCCAAATTGCTACTCAGGCCAAGGATATTCAAGCCATTGGCACATTTAAGAATGGAGAGATGACTATTGTAGCAGGGAGCACTTGGCCAAAGGACGAAGAGTTACTAGCCAACTGGTTTAAGGGTTGCAGCACCAATATCAAGATGGTGATTGCCCCTCATGAGATTGGCGAAGAGCATATCCAACGCATAGTTCAACTATTCGAAGGCGTTCCAACGGTAAGGTTTACTCAGGCGGTTCAATCCGATCTGGCAAATGCTCGCCTATTGATTCTCGACACCATTGGAAAACTCTCATCGGCCTATAGATATGGTGAGGTGGCATACATAGGTGGCGGTTTTGGTACCGGCATTCACAATACACTGGAGGCTGCCACTTGGGGTAAGCCTGTGGTTTTTGGACCACGTTACCAAAAGTTCAAAGAGGCATTTGATCTTATTGCCGGCGGAGGCGGTTTCTCCGTAAAATCGCAGGAGGAGTTATCCGATACGCTCAATTCACTCATCACCACACCGGAGTTACTGAAGCATGGGGCCCAATTTGCACGCGAGTATGTTGATATGAAACGAGGGGCTACAGGACGCATTTTGGATGCAATTAAAGTTAACTAAATTAATAAGAGGCGCTACGTTTGTAAAAATCGGTCCTCTTTTTTTTTGATATCTATTTTCCTTTCTTATCTTGTGTCCCCTTTTCTACAGTAAAATTGCGAATTATTTAAACCTAAGATCACATATAAAATTATTTCTTGACCTATTTTTGTTTTCAAACAAACACCTAAACGCTATGAGAAAAATGATCAAACAAGTCTCTCTGCTATTGGCTCTTGTCGCTTTGACAAGTGCTTCTTTTGCGCAGGGAGTTGTTAAGGGCATCATCGTGGATGTTGCCACCAACGAGCCCCTTATTGGAGCTACTATTGCTATTGAAGGAACAACACAAGGTACAGCGGCTTCACTCGACGGATCCTTCTCACTAAAGGTTTCCGACGATAATGCTAAGCTAGTTATTCGTTTTGTTGGATATCTCGACGTAGTTAGAGAAGTTGCAGTATCAGGTGATATCAACCTCGGTATGATTGGCCTAAAAACCAGTTCCATCGGTATGGAAGAGATTATTGTTTCCGCTAGCATTGCGCGCGATAGACAAACGCCTGTAGCCGTTGCAAACATTAAAGCTCAGGTTATTGAAGATAAACTGGGAAGCCAAGAGTTTCCTGAAATATTGAAATCGACCCCTTCGGTATATGCTACTAAAGCGGGCGGTGGATTTGGTGATAGCCGTATTACACTGCGCGGTTTCGATTCAAACAATATTGGTGTACTTATCAACGGTGTTCCTGTAAATGATATGGAGTCGGGTAAGGTATACTGGAGCAACTGGGCTGGTCTTTCAGACGTTACTCGTATCATGCAGGTTCAACGCGGTATGGGAGCATCTAAACTTGCTCTATCTTCAGTTGGAGGTACTATTAATATTGTAACTCAATCAACAGAAGCGAAAGAAGGTGGCGTGGCCACTTATGCCATAGGTAATGATGGATATGCAAAGAAATCATTTACCATATCAACTGGCATGCTCAAGAACGGTTGGGCTATTACAATGTCTGGTGCCAGAACTACCGGTGATGGTTATGTTAAGGGAACAAATTTTGAAGGTTGGTCATACTTTCTAAACGTATCCAAGCGTATCAACGACAAACACCAACTTTCTTACACTGTTTTTGGTGCTCCACAATGGCATAATCAACGCAGTAGTCGTCAGTTAATCCAAACATTCAGAGATAAGCCAGATGGCATAAAGTTTAATGCTGACTATGGTTATAGAAATGGAGAAGTATATTCTACTGGATATGCATACAACTACTACCATAAACCTCAGATGTCGATCAACCACTTCTGGAAAATTAACGAGAAAACCTCACTTTCCACTTCTGCTTATGCTTCGTTAGCTCGTGGAGGTGGACGCCGTGTTTCTGGTAATAAATCCGGCTGGTTGGGTTTTGATAGAAATACAGGACTTCCAACTGCAGATACAAAATTAACTACAGATGGGTTCTTAGATTATAACTATGTAATTGCACAAAATGCAGCTTCACCTAATGGTTCTCAGGCTATTATGGCAAACGGTATTAACTCTCACGACTGGTATGGCGTTCTGTCTACCTTGAACACTAAGATTTCGGACTTTAACCTAACTGGCGGAGCAGATATTCGATACTATAAGGGTTATCATGCCTACGAAGTTGAGGATCTTCTTGGCGGTGAGTATTTCTTAGATGCCAAAAACATTAATAGACCTGCTAGCACTCCTCTCCGTAAGGGCGATTACTATAACTACTATAACCTAGGTGAGGTAGCTTGGGGTGGTCTTTTTCTTCAAGGCGAATATGTGAAGGATAAGTATTCAGCATTCATTTCAGGTGCCGTTTCAAATACTAGCTATAGAAGAACCGACTACTTCACTTACTTGGATAGCGATCCTAAGCAGCAATCGGGTTGGA
Source organism: Williamwhitmania taraxaci (assembly GCF_900096565.1). NCBI lineage: Bacteria > Pseudomonadati > Bacteroidota > Bacteroidia > Bacteroidales > Williamwhitmaniaceae > Williamwhitmania > Williamwhitmania taraxaci. Next base: position 6,101 of record NZ_FMYP01000067.1, on the reverse strand, counting down.
AGAACTTCCTTGCCTATAGCGTGAAAGGTGGAGCCAACTACAATATTAATGACAACCACAGTGTTTTTGTTAATGCTGGTTACTTCACTCGTGCTCCATATTTCAACTCTATTTGGATCAATAACACAAATGAGTATAACAACGGAGCAAAGAATGAGAAAGTTCTTTCAACAGAACTTGGCTATCTCTACCGTTCTGCAACGTTTAGTGCAAACGTTTCTCTTTACAGAACGGAATGGTTAGATAAATCGCTAACAAGAACAGTAGGTACTGAGATGGCGAACATTTCTGGTCTTAATGCTCTTCACCAAGGAGTTGAAATTGACATGACCTTTAAACCTTTCGAAAAGCTTGAGATTACAGGAATGGCTTCGGTTGGTGATTGGCAATGGACCTCAAATGTAATTGCAAATATTTATGACCAGAATCAGGTGTTAATCTATAGCGGAACTGTTTATGCAAAGGATCTTCATGTTGGAGATGCTGCTCAAACTACCGCAGCTATTGGTGTTAACTATGAGGTGTTGCCTAAGTTTAAGTTAAGCCTTGACCTTAATCACTACGACAACTTGTATTCTTATTTTGATGTAAATACACGCACAAATTCAAATGCAGAAGGTGTAGATGCTTGGAAAATGCCAGCATATCAATTGGTTGATTTTAGCATGAGATATGAATTTAAATTGGGTGGTTTTAATACTACTTTGTTAGGTTCTGTAAACAATGTGCTTGATACTGAGTATATATCTGATGCAACTGACGGTGCTACTCATGACTATAATTCTGCTATTGGCTTCTACGGTTTTGGTAGGACTTGGTCTACCACTCTAAAAATTAAGTTCTAAGCATAGTTAACTTAAAAAAACTGAAACGATGAAAAATATATTATATGTTGCGGTTGTGTTGGGGGCGATGTTCGTCTCCTCCTGCGAGCCAAACGCCGACATCTACGATAAGCTAGATGCAAACAAGAACCCTTACAACAAGAAAATCACCTATACCCTTACCGCGGCTGATTATGGCAAGACGGTAACGGGCAATGCCACTGTTGATAAGTACAAAGCGTTTATGGATAGTCTTCCTGCTGCCAACTTTGTTCCAAAAGTATTGGCAAAGAACTTTCCTGCACTTAACACCAATAGCGAAGTTGTAGTTACTTATAACTATCTTGTTCCAAATGTATATTCTGACAACGCATTGTTTGGATATGAGTTAACCGATGCTGATTATGGAACACTTGGTAATGCTACCGTTGCAACAAACAAGTCTTTCGACGGTACAAACAAGTCTACAGCATTGCTTCCTGCTTTTTTACTTACAAAGTATCCTACTGCTGTTGCAAACGATACCCAAAATGTGGTAATTAAGTACAACTATGCACTGAATCTTGAGCGCTATGCTTTTGATGGAGCTGCTTGGAGTCGTGCCACAACTAATGGTGTTTACAGCAATTTTGCTCAAATTGGATATACCCTTCTTACCGCGGATTATATTGGAATGGGAGGCGATGTTGCCCGTTTCAAGAATTTTAGTACCACGGTTCTTTCTGAAAACTATTTACCTGTTTTCTTGAAGAGTAAATATCCATATGCAATAGAGGGAGCAATTAAGGTCCTGAAATTTAAATACTTTAGTGGTAGTGCCTCTGATAAGACAGAAATGTATAAGCTTACTTCTGGCGTTTGGGTAAAGATGGCGGCATATAATTTAGTTGCGAAAATAGGTCAATACATTTATGGCCCTGAAGGTTGGGTGTTTGATCCAACTGTTAGACTTACAATGGTTCCTGCCGATTATCAGATAATTGCAACTAATGATCCAATTCCTGATCCAGTCTTTACGGATTTTGGTTTGTACTATGGTGCATCTGGCAAATACGGTAACTTTGACAATCGTCTAAGTAAGCGTAAGGCATCAAATCCTGAAATGACAGACAAGACAGATAGTGAATGTATCACTATTATGATGAACCGTCTTCCAGCAGCCATTAAGGTTATGTTAGAGAACAAGTATAAAACGGCTGTTCCTATTGTTGGTGGTCTTGAGGTTCACTACATTATTATTTATAAGGTTTACAACAACGACTTAAGTTACACTACCTATTCTATCGATTACAAGTGTACTGCAGCCGGTAATCCTGCAACTTTTGAGTTAATTAGCGGACCTACAGAGGTTAAATAATTCAAGTATTATACAAAAAAGAGACGGCTTGTGGCCGTCTCTTTTTTTATGCTACCTCCTTAAGGGAGGAATTTGTCCACTTCTCCTTACCCCAACAAAAAAACAACCCCGATGAACCGTAAGGTTTATCGGGGTTTTCCAATCTAAGTTAGTTGTGATATTAGTTCTTAATTATAAACGCAAGTGAGGCGTGCGTCATGGGCAACTCTAAGCGAGGTGAGGGGATCGAATTTTCTATATGCTGGCTCTGCGTGAAGGGTCTGAATGTTGGAGCCTCGAACCTGATTCCGAACGCTGGACACGACTTGAACTCCCCGATTATCTCCTCGTAGTTCTTCACCCGCTGTGTCGCTCTGGCCCTCTTGTTTAGCAGTGGCCGATCTATCTTCCCGTGAAAGTCTATCTTCTTCATATAGCTTGCTTGCACCTGCCCTAGCAATAGAGGCTAGTTCTCTTTCTGTAAATGTAACCCTTCTATCAGTAAAAGTCAATAGGCGATTTGTTTTAGAGCGAATAAAACTAGGTGCATTATACACTTTGTTTACGGTACAGGGGGGGTGCAACATTTTGTTATATGGTTATTCGGGTCAAGTCCTTATTTCTTTTGGATTACACGCTCGTGTATTGGAGTCGAACGTGAAAATTCTTACCCCAACAAAAAACAACCCCCGAAAATTCAATGTTTACGGGGGTTTATACTAAAAAAATGTTGTCCTGTCAGGTCTCGAACCTGAACTCTTCTGATCCAGAGACAGACGTGTTGATGGCTTGCAGAAGGTTTTATTTTCTAGTTTTTCGTTCATGAGTTGTAATGCAACCACAATACGGTCAGGAGTATATGTGGATTTATTTTTGATTTATTTTTTTTTGAACAAAGAGTATGTTCGGTTTCTTTTACCGCCTTCGGTAGTTACTTTTCCTTGTTCTACCATTCTATATACGGTTTTCTGAATGTCATTTGCCGAAATCTCTTTCAGTCTTTTTTGTATTTCTGACAGCTTGCTTTTTCCATTGTATTTTATATCTTCTGCAATCAGTGCTTCCAATTTATAGGGTTCTATTGTTTTAAGTGAAGGTATAATATCCAGCTTCGCTTGAGCAAACAATTCCGGATTTAAAAGATATTCAGTAATTTTCTTAATTCCTTGGGAAACCAAGATACCTTTGTTGATAAGGGTTCCTATCCACGAGCGCATATAGTCTTCTTCATTCAGCTGTAGCTTGGTGGCGAGTTGGGTGGATAGTATTTTCTTTTCTGTTGCAACCAACCCTAATGTAATATACTCTTTTTGTGTTATTTGGTAGTGCTTTTCAATGTAGTCAAGAATAGAGATTACTTCAGTATTTATTATTCCGGAGTAGACTGTAACGGCTACTTTCGTAAAGCTGCTAAAAATGTCTGGTAGCGGTTTTGCGTCTCGCGCAAGCTTTTCATAAACTAAGTCATAACCAGAACCCTCTCCCTCCATTAACTTTAAGTCGCTCAATGTTTGAATAAGATGCGGATTTCTTCTGTGCCTTTCGTGCAGAATATTATCTTTTGTAATACCTAGCGGTAAACTCCCAGGATTGGTAATTGTCATTCTGTCGTGGTATACCTCAATAAATATATCGCCGGAAATAGTGTATTTCTTGTGAGCAATGGCATTAATAAGCAGTTCCCTTACAACTTCTTTGGGATATTGCCTCACCGTCTTTCTGAATAGTCCATCCGGAATCTCGCTACTATAAGTCAGTTCAACTGCTTCTTTATCAATCTCTAGTAATAATTCTTTAGGATTATGCAGATTATAATGCCACTCTTTCTTTCTTATTTTTTCTTCTCTGTCGTTGTAAACAATATACTGAACCGATAAGGGATAACTTAAGCGAGCACGCTGTGCTGGGGTGCCTAGCCAAAGAACGCCTAGGTTGGTAACAAGACCTTCAGTGCTTACCATTTGGTAAAAGTTGAGAATCTCTTCTACGCCTTTGCTTTTTATAAAATCGGACACTTTATCCGATTTCTGAATGTCACTAACAAATTGTTTTATGCTTTCTTGGTCAACTTGAGCCAAACTAATCTTCTGGGGTGCAATTATTTCCCACTGAAAGGCTGTCCTTTCCGCCGCCAAGTTGGTCAGTTCATCGCTGCTTACTGGGAAACAATTATCTGAAATTCTAATAAATACTTTTCCGGAAGATGTTGTGGCAATTATACGAGTAGAAGGTAATACCTGAATAATAAAATACTCACCACCATTGCCGTGTGTTATTATCTCTGGGTTTGCCAAGCCAACACCATCGGTCATGCCACGAAGTTTCTTTACAACTTCGTTTACCTCTGTAATATCGATTTTTTGATTGATCGGTGGTTCGCTCTCCTTGTCCTCAATTCCAATAATTAGTTCACCCCCTTGTGCATTCGCAAAAGCGACACATACCTCTGCAAGTGATTTTATATCGGTTTGCTTTCCAATTGCCTTGCGAAGACTTTTATAGTCACGGCTTTTATCTTCTTGTTGCATGGTGATTCTTCTTGGTTGTTTGCTGCTCCTTGCCTAATGCAATTTACACCTAGTATGGTTAAATCAAAGGTTTCTCGCTTTATTTTTCTACAAACTTGCTATTTCTAGTATTAGGATCGCCCTTTAATTTATTGTGTTGGATTATCACCCCACAAAAAAACAACCCCGATGAACCGTTAGGTTTATCGGGGTTTATACTAAAAAATTGTTGTCCTGTCAGGTCTCGAACCTGAACTCTTCTGATCCAGAGACAGACGTGTTGCCAATTACACCACAGGACAGTTTTCTTGTATCGTGATGCAAATGTAATACAAATGCGCTATCCTTATATTAAGGATAGCACATTTTTTACAAAATAATCAAGCCGCATACTTTCGATGTGTTTTTTTACCGTGAAGGCATGCAATGCTTAAGTATTCGTTGCGCATACAGGGGTGGGGGTATTAATGGGTATTTGACATACTATGCGCCTCGCTTAAATATCCTTTTAGTCTTGGTGGAAATTTCGCGACAAGGGTTTGAATTGTTTGTTTTCCAGAAAATCAGTTTGTTATACCTGCAGTGTTGTGCGACCTTTTGTCTGCTAACTTTTGCATCGAACATTTTCATTATCCCATCTTCAGAATATAATTGTCATTTTGCTAGTTTTAAATCACTATTTCCTGTATTTTTCTTGCCTCATATCCATCTGAAAACTAGCACCCTCTTGGATTGGTACGCATTTTGTTAAGATAAACTCCGCCAAAAGTTTGGAAGTTGCAAATATTAGCCTACTTTTGCACCCGCTATGAAGAAATTCAGAGGCAGGAAGGGAGTCTGGAACAGTAGGAACGCCGAGGGTTTCAGCAGGAAAGAAGGGAAGAAAAAAAAGATTGCAAAAAGTTTGGAAGTAACAAAAATAGCCTTACTTTTGCACCCGCTCTGAAGGAATATTGACGAGCAAGATTGGAGACTGGAACAGAGCATCAGCAAGGGTTTCAGCGGAGCGAGGGGAAGAAAAAAAAGATTGTCGAAAGTTTGGAAGAACAAAAAAAAGGATTACTTTTGCAACCCCAACCAACGGGATGGGGGAACACCAAGAAACTGAATTACCAAGCGTCAGGGGCAACCTTGGCGAGCAATATATAGGTAAAGGCTCTTTGACCGGCTGTAGTGAGAATGAATGAAATAAGACAGAACAGAAGCAGCGTAAATACAAACGTCCAGTGTAGCATAAAGAACAAATAATACAACAGGAAAACTTTTTACTATGAAGAGTTTGATCCTGGCTCAGGATGAACGCTAGCGGCAGGCCTAACACATGCAAGTCGAGGGGCAGCGAGGGTAGCAATACCTGTCGGCGACCGGCGCACGGGTGAGTAACGCGTATGCAACCTGCCCCCGTCTGGGGAATAGCCCGTCGAAAGGCGGATT
>NZ_FMYP01000066.1 GCF_900096565.1 Williamwhitmania taraxaci | reverse complement strand
AGAAAACCGACCTGTTGATACTGGATGATTTTGGGTTAACAGCCTTTGACGATCCTGCAAGAAATGCCCTAATGGATATCGTTGAACAGAAATATGACAAGACTTCTATTATCATTGCCGCACAGATACCAGTAAAAAACTGGCATGAAACAATTGGCGAAGGAACCATTGCCGATGCAATTCTAGACCGCATGGTTCACTCTTCACATCGCATTGAATTAACAGTAGAGTCAATGAGAAAAAACAAGATGAAAAAAACTCAAATTAATTCATAAATTTGGTCACGAAATCATCCTTTTTTTGTGGCACAATATCACCGAAACAAGTGGCACAATATCACCGAAATATCAATTAATTGTGCCCGGAGAATACTACGCATTTTCAGCTAGCCCCGAAAACATAAATCTGCACTACACCTGTCCAAACAAGGAAAACCTGCTTCAACTCACAATTCCTGCCATGAATGATGACCAAGGCACGGTTGTTCTCACCGACACGCTTGGTGAACGAGTGGACGAGGTTACCTACACCGACAAAATGCACTACGCCCTACTGGCAAGCACCGAGGGAGTATCGCTCGAAAGAGTTAACCCCGACATGCCATCGGATAAGGCAAGCAGCTGGCAGTCGGCCTCGCAGTTATCGGGTTTTGCAACTCCTACGGGGAAGAATTCAACCTACAGAGATTTCGAGGAAGTGGGGTCGCGAGTCACTATCGATCCAGAACTCTTTTCGCCCGATGGCGATGGATACCATGACGTAACCTATATCCGGATGAAACTTCCCGAACCCGGATGGAATGCCACTATCACTATTTACGACAGCAAGGGGCACGAAGTGCGCAAGTTGCTCAACAACGCCCTGATTGACGTAAATGGGGAGATTGCATGGAACGGCCTTACCAACGACAATCAGCTTGCCGAAATGGGTATTTATGTAGTGCTTGTGGAAATATTTCACCTCAACGGCGAGGTACGTAAGGAGAAGAAGGTAGTGGTGGTTGGGGGGAGGTTGTAGTCCCCCTAAGGCAACAAAACAATTAGTTACTTTTCAACAATGACTTTATTTCGGTTAACAGCCTTTTCAAATAACTCAACAACCTTTATTCTTAACGATTCTGGGGAGATCACTTTTAAGGAAGAACAACGCGAAGAAATTTCCATTAAAAAATCATGCGTAATTCGAAGATGAACAGAAACGACAAACCGTTCTGAATTATCTTCGAGAATCTGCTGTGAATGATGTAGTGGTAACGATTTTAAATAGCTACCATCCAGCGAATCGAACTCTAAAACAACATCCTCTACGGGAAAATGATCATAAACCATAATACCAAAAGAATCATGAAATCTAGTCTTAATATCTATCTCGACACGAGTAAACTGTTTCTTTTGAACTGCAAGATCGGAAATTCTATCAAGCCCAAATGATTTCAAAACATCGTTGGACTTTGTTTCAAATCCAATTAAATACCATCTACCACGTACTTGCCTAACAGCATACGGGGTTATCTCGCGCTTTACAGCCTCAGAATCATCAAACTTATCATAGGTAAACTCAACAACGAAATGCTGCTTAGCAGCCCTAAGCAAAGTAAATAGATGTTCAGTCCCTAATGGTCGATAAGGTTCAGTAAGTACTGTATTCCCAAACCCATGATCCGCCTGAAGCGCATTTAAAATATCAAATGATTCTAAAACACGCTCAATATCATCGTGATTATCGCCTTCATCATCAGGAATAAAATAGCCATTTCGTGCTCTGCTATATTCTATGCTAGTATCTAATCCTGACTTGATTTCGCTAATTGTCCGCTCAACCGTACGTTCTGAAAAATGCACTTTTGAAAGACCGTGTGAAGTGCATTCCCTCTCAACGTGCTCCCGAATTTCAGACAAGGAGGGATACCCACCCCTCCTCACTCGTCTTATTACAAATAGATAGCGTTGTATTTGGCTTAGTGAAGACATCTGTAAACAGTTTAAAAATACTCGTTAAATATCTGAAAAAGAATGTGTCGAATCTAAAACTAGTTCAAAACCATTATCAACCGAATCATCATCTGGGATATAGTACCCTCTCTTACATCTATCATAGGTAATATTAATACCTAAATAAACTCGAAGATCATTAATGTCATTTGTTATGATTCTTTTGTAGCTTATCTCCAAAGCAAAATCGGAGGTAGAAGTGTCATTCCAAACGTATTCGGCAATTTCACGTATCGAAGGATAAGTGCATTGCCGAATACATTTTAGAAGAAGCACATATCGTTGGATGTGGCTTTTAATCATCCATTAGAATTTTGCGTACCACTTTTCAAAGGCTGAACGATTTCTCACATACCAGTCATTGCAAAGGAAATACTCATTTCCTTCAATAGAATAACTACCCGCATAGTATCGTCGGTGATTATTTACAAAACCACAATCCTCTTGATTTGTCTTCTTTATTAAAACGGGGAAATTCAGACCAAAAACCTCTTTTGAGTATTGTTGCTCACACAAATTTCGAACTTCGACTTCACTTAATAATTCATGTTCTATCAATTCCGAAAACGCTTCTTGAACCATCGCACCAATCTTTACTTCGTTTTCAGACAATTCATTAGCGACTTGAACTTCTTTCACGGTTTTAAAACGTTCCATTAAATTAACCAATTTAAGACTCCTAACGAAGAGTTCTGTAGAATCAGAATAGTCTTGGCACACATTTTTTACATTATCATAGATTTCACCTCTAAAGGCTTCATTACATATGAATCTAAAAGTATAATTGAAACCTTCTTCTTTAAATGCATTTTCTACATCGCTAGTCGCTTTTTTCAATATTTCAACATGACCATTTAGAACATAAGGGGTTGCAAAAATAATCTCAACATTATTTTTCACGCCGAAACTCTGGTTAATAGACAACGCAGTTCGAATGTTCTTTTTTATTAATCTTGCAGTTGTTTCTTTTATTCCTCCGTAATTCAAACTTCCTTCATGAAAAGCAACATCCACAACAAAGATTTTATCAATTGTTAATGGATCTCCCTTTTTAAACTTTACTCCTAAACAATCTACCTCTCCTTGCTGAATCAATTGGGATAGTTTAACTCTTTTCGAAACAAAATCATTATCATTCTCCTTAAAATCAAATTTAAGCTTCTTAAAGATTTTTTTTGCTTCCTTATCATCTATACTATCTTCCCAAAAAGGAGATGTTTTCCAGTTCATTTGAGTTAATTGGCATTTACAAATATGCTTAAGCCAAGACTGAATAAGGGATTCACCCATTTCTATTTTCATAATATTTTACGTTTAGATTAAACTCTTACAATATTAACAAAACTTCTTCAACAGTTAACTCCTTTTGTTTCTTTGATAAATAAATATCTATCCAATTCTCAATTGGAATTAACGTCTTAGAGAAATCCCAACTAGCAATTACCTTTGGAAATTGATCCCACGGATACTTACGAATAACCTTCCATCCTCCATCGATAACAAAATAAACCACAATAGAAGCCAGAGTTTTCTCCATAAAAAGGTGGAAGTAAGGTGGGTTTTCTCCATCCGATGATGGGATAATCATTTCAACAGTTACGCCCCTTAAAACAGCATGGCTTACGGTTTCAGGTGAAAAAGTATTAGGCTGACAATCGATCATAAATACGCCTCCAGTTATGCATTCGTTATTAACTATTGTTTGATGCGCTCTACAAGAATATAAAACCCATAATTTCGCCTATCAAACGTACCTCGATCCTCGACTACGATAGTTTTATCCCCCTCTGTCTCGCTATGCATAAAAATGCGTTTATCAAAAAACTCCTTGTAATCAAACATATTTGAGGATGGTAGCGTATCTATTTTCAGCTTATTTGACTGGCAAAGCGAATCAATCCCATCACGCGACAACTTCGAAATTTTAGTTTGAATCAAAAGTAATTCAGCATCATAGTCGCTCCTAAACAACACCTTACCATTAGAAACGTTACGTTTAACAAACTTACTCACAACCCCATTTAATGCATCTAGTTCAATCTGCGAAATACCCACATCAATAATTGACCATTTGCCTGTCATCAATCCTTTTACATCAAACTGACCTGACACATCAAAATAATCAGTCTTCATCTTAAATGGGCCAGCAACAACTCCATTCTTGAAATTTACAATAACACTTTGGGAGGGGACAATTTCAAAAGCACCCCAAATCCAGCCGCCCTGAGTATATTTATGTTTTCTAAGTTTATTGTTCTCAGAATAACTCCATACGCCATTTGGCATCCCGCTCTTATAGGAAAGCAATAAGTTTATACTTCCTGTTTGATATACACCGTCATCAACAAGAACATCTTTCCTTGTAATCAAATACTTCCAAGAACCATCTTTAAATCCATGATTATAGTTTCCCGTAAATAAAACCGAATAGACGGCACCATCTACGGCAGTATATTCAGAATACTTAAATGCCCCATGACGAATACGATTACCTGTATTAGAATCTTCATAGTAGTGATAGGTCATTTTCCCATCGCCTAACTCTCCTGTAAATGTTTTTGTTGGCAGCAACGCTGGTGCCGGTATTGCCACTTGTGAATAAGAAGGCTCATTGCACGTTGCGAGAATAGCAATTGCAAAAATCGTAAGAACTGTTTTCATATGTATAGTTTTTGATTCGGACACAAAGAAACGCTCACCCACCGCCAAAACATGACGGGCAGCTAGTGTGTTTTCAAGAAAGAAGAGAAAAAAGTGGTAGTGGTTGAGGGGAGGTTGTAGATCTAAGAATGTAACAAATCGACAACACACCACGGTTGGGATACAAAAACAGCTTATATTTGCCTTATAAACAACGAACAATGAGTCAAGCAGAAATAGAATCGACCATTATAGACATACTTACCAAGTATAGTATTACGCAGGTAGGTATTTTTGGGTCCTATGCCCGTCATGAAAATCAACCGAAAAGTGACATAGATATTCTCGTATCCTTCACAGAAACACCATCGCTTCTTTTATTGGTTAGAATTGAGCAGGAAATCAGCACTGCAATTGGTATTAAGGTCGACTTGGTAACAGAAAATTCAGTAAAAAGCACTAAGATGATTAACTATATCAGGAAGGATTTAAAAGTAATCTACCATGCTTAAGGACGATTCTGTTTATATCGACCACATTCTTGAATGCATTTCAAAGATAAAGCATTATTGCAATAGTGTTGATTTGCAGGAATTCAATAAGAACACCATGCTACAAGATGCTGTAATCCGCAATATTGAAATCATTGGAGAGGCAAGCAAGAAAATATCAGCAACTTTTCGAAATAACAACAAGCATGTTCCTTGGCGCGAAATTGCTGGAATGCGCGACAAGCTTATTCATGATTACTTTGGGGTTGATATAGACGTTGTCTGAAAAACAGTAATACAGGACATTCCCCTCCTAGAAGACCTAATCCTCCACCTAAACAATTAAAGAACTGCCAACAATTCAACAGAGAAGCAAAAAAGGCTGCCATCGGCAGCCTTTCGTTTTATAAGTTTCGAAGCATTTCCTGCATTATCGCAGTCATCTTCTGTTCGGAAGCGGCTCCAACCCTTTGAACTTCTTCGTGCGAAACCTCAACAATTTTACCAGGAACGCCCAAGTCAGTAATGATAGACATTGCAAACACGGGAATACCCATGTGGCGCGCTACAATTACCTCTGGAGTGGTCGACATTCCTACAGCATCGCCACCAATTATGCGGAAATACTGATATTCCTTAGGGGTTTCGAATGTTGGCCCGGTGGTGCTTACATAGCAACCTTCGGATAGCTTATAGCCTAACTTGATACCAACTTTCTTGGCCAGAGCAATCATATCCTTATCGTAAGGCACGCTCATATCGGGGAAACGAGGACCAAACTCAGCCAAATTAGGGCCCAACAAAGCATTTGGGATTAGGTTGATATGGTCGTTGATAATCATCAACTCACCGATTTCAAACTCAGGATTCATTCCACCGCTAGCATTGCTAACAAACAGGCGTTTGATACCCAAAAGTTTCATAACTCGAACAGGGAAGGTAACTTGCGACATATCGTATCCTTCGTAGAAATGGAAACGTCCTTGCATTGCCACAACCTTCTTGCCACCAAGCATACCAAAGATTAAGCGACCAGAATGTCCTTCCACAGTCGAAACAGGAAAGTTCGGTATATCCTTATACTCCAACACTTGTTGCTCGGTAATATCCTTTACCAATCCGCCCAAGCCAGTTCCAAGAATGATGCCTACTTCAGGCTCAATGGTAACACGGCCTTTAATGAATGATGCCGTTTCTTTTATTTGCTTTAACATACTCAACTATTTGTTTATTGAATTGATTGTTTCCACTGTTTAAAAAACGCACTTCAATTGGGATATACAAAAATCTCGACTGAAGCGGTTCGGGAATAGAATCGAGCGCAGCCAAGCGCATAGAATCCTTCTCCGTTGTAATTACATAACCTTCGGGGTTGTTTTTAAGAAATTCAACCATCACCAAAATATCAGGACCTTCAAATACGTAGTGATCCGAAAATAGTTTTATCGAGAGGTTATTATACTGTTCTTTTACATGCTGAATAAAGGGTTGCGGCTGCGCAATTCCAGCCACAAGAAGTATAGGCGACAATGTCTTTGGCTTGTTATCCAACAATTTATTCCCCCAAACTTTATGCAACTCACCATATTCGAAGGTGGTAAAATAAATTTTTTGATAAGGAAAAAGACCAAGTCGTTTAGTTGCAATCCGAAGATCGATCGGTTTTATGGAGCGCGGACACTTAGTTACAATCACAATATCGGCGCGCTTCAACTGACTCCGGCTCTCCCGCAAGTTGCCCAATGGAAGGAGGTAATCGTCGTAGATAGGATGATTATAATCGGTTAGAATAATGGACATCCCTGGCGTGACCGCACGATGCTGAAACCCATCGTCCATTACGACCACTTGGCTAAGAGGGAAATCGGAACGCAAGTTTTGGATTCCAGTAATCCTATCGCCACAAACAACAAATGGAACCGTTGGAAACTTTCGACTAATCTGCCTTGGCTCATCCCCCACATCTAGTGCTGTGTGCTCGGGTGTTATGGCTATGTATCCCTTAGTTTTCCGCTTGTAACCTCGGCTAATCACCGATGCCAAGATCGACTCTTGATTGAATACTCGAAGAATATGCTCCACGTGCGGAGTTTTTCCCGTTCCCCCCACGGCAATATTCCCTACACAAATAACCGGCAAATCAAATTTTACCGACGAAAGAAAACCTAGATTATAGAGCCAATTTCGCAAGGCAACGATGATGCTATAGATTCCGGTAGGAACCAGCAACAACAGCTTAACGAGCAAATTCGACCTATTTAGCATCTGGATTTGTAAAAAGAGTCAAGCCGTGAAGATAGGGAAAAAAAAGGAAAATCCGACTAACAATTTGCCAGCCGGATTATCCAAAATCACGCTATGACTTTATTAGTATATCTCTACATCGTACGGCATACGAGCAACAACACCACCCTTTTGGAGCATACTCTTAAGGTAGTTATAGTGTTTAAACGCATCACCGAGTTCATCTTTCATAATCCACATTTTGGCTTGACCACCAAAATCTTCCATTAATGCCTCCAGCGCCTCTTTCTGTTTTGGAAGTTCGAGCAAGCGATAGTTCTCAAGTTTTGCCAACTTAGCGGCAACCAAAATGGCATCCGAAAGGCCACCAAACTGATCGACTAGGCCTAATCCCTTAGCGTTTTCGCCACTCCAAACACGACCACCACCAATAGAGTCAACCTTAGAATCAGCCATATTACGACCCGTAGCAACTCTATTTACAAAGGTTTTGTAGATATCTTCCACACCATTTTGAAGAACATTTCGCTCCTCTGCACTTAGTGGTCGAAATACGGTGAGCATATCGGCGTGAGCATGGGTTTTGGCCACATCAACCGTAATGCCAAGCTTATCGGACATGGCTTTTTGTGCGTTAAACATAAGACCAAAAACGCCAATACTACCCGTGATGGTGGTTGGGTTAGCAAGAATAACATCGGCCGGTGCACTAATGTAGTAACCACCCGAGGCAGCCACATCGCCCATGGAAACGACCAAAGGTTTAACCTTTTTGGCTAAAACCAGCTCGCGCCAAATAATTTCGCTGGCCAAAGCGCTCCCACCTGGGCTATTCACGCGCAACACGATTGCCTTTACCGAAGAGTCTTTTCTTGCGTCAGCAATCGCCTTCGACAAGCCATCAGCACCAATGGTTGAATTACCGCCTTGACCCATTCCAATTTCGCCCGAAGCGTAAATTACAGCAATCTTATCCTTTGTAAACTTCTTTCCAGTCTTAGATTCCGGACTCATGGTGTAGTCGTTATACGCCACCAACTTAAGATCACCCTCTTTGCTGACTCCAGCAAGTTTGCAAAGTTGGTCAACTAGCTGATCTTTATAAAAAAGACTATCTATCAACCCATTATCTACCGCCGATTTACCGTTGCGAATGGTCAGGTTATTGGCCATGGCATTAATTCCCTCAACGGTAAGCTTACGCTCCTGGGCAATACCTTTCGCAACTTCATTCCAGATAGATCCCATGTAGGTAAGCTGCTGTTCCCTATTTTCGGGGCTCATTTTATCGAGCATAAAAGGCTCTACAGCACTCTTAAACTTTCCATGGCGAAGGATCTGAGGCTCGACACCTAACTTGTCAAGGGCTCTCTTGAAGAACAACACCTCACTACGAAGGCCTAACAATTCCAATTCGCCTTCAGGGTTAAGGTATATCTTATCGGAAACAGAAGCCAAGAAATATGCTTTCTGAGAAAAAACGTCGGAATAGGCTACGATGAATTTCTTAGAAGTTTTAAAGTCAATTAGAGCATTGCGAATTTCTTGCACGGTAGCAAATCCTGCAGGAATAATATCCAAATCGAGATAGATACCCTTAATGTTATCATCGGTCTTCGCCTTTTTGATATTGGACAAAATCTCATTTAGACCCATACTTTTTTCAGGTCGCATCGAGAAGGCACTAAAACCCTCGAAAGGATTTTTAGAAGCACGATCAACAATTTGCCTATCGAACTTAAGGTGAAGAACCGATCCCGCTTTTACTTCATAGGGCTTATCGCCGGAAGAAACTACCGCTCCCACAATCATAAGCAGAAGAAATAACATCAAAAATGAACCAATAATGACCCCTAAAATGGAAGCCAACAGTGTTTTAAAAAAACTTTTCATGAGTATGATTTTAGATTAATTGGATACAGCCTTAGGATTTATTTCACCCATACACATTTAGTATGAAAACTTGCTCTGTTGTTACATTCTAAATCGTGTTAATTGGCTACTAAAATTAAGACTTTTTTATCAACACCAAAACTTTTTTGATCTTTTCAACAGTTTGGGTAGCTTTGTCGAGGATAGAAAACAGAAAATGGAGAGAGTTGTTTTACTGCTTGGAGGTAACCTTGGCGACAGATTTGAGTTATTGGCCGAAATGCGAAGAGAAATAGAGGCTAACATAGGCCACATTGAAATTGCATCCTCGCTATACGAATCGGAACCTTGGGGATTTGATCACCCCACTAAATTCCTCAATCAAGTAGTAGTGTGCGGAACCAGTTTGCCGCCATTGGAGGCATTGGAGAACATCCACTCCATTGAGGGAAAGTTAGGTCGAGTTAGGCAAGGAGAAGGCTATTCGGCCCGCACTGCCGATATCGACATTCTCTTTTATGGAAACGTATCGATGGAAACCGTGGAACTAACCATTCCCCATCCCCGACTCCATGAGCGAAGGTTCACCCTTCTCCCCTTAGCGGAGGTATGTCCAACACTTGAGCATCCCACAAAAAAAAGAAGCATCCTAGAACTTCTAGAATGCTGTAATGATATTTCACAAGTAGTAAAGATTGAGGAATAACCCGGTTTACTACATTTTACTTCCGTAGGCAAGGTCTCCGGCATCACCGAGGCCTGGAACGATGTATGATTTGTTGGTAAGTTCATCGTCTACCGCACCCACCCAAAGCGTATACGACTGACTGGCAATGTTTCGCTTTACATACTCAACGCCCTCGCGGCTAGCAATGATTGAAACCACATGAGTATGAGTTGGCATGCCTTTATCGATCAGTGCTTTATAGGCAAGAATCATTGAGGCGCCTGTTGCCAACATCGGATCAGTTAAAATTAGGGTTTTCCCACCTATTGAGGGACAGGAAAGATGTTCGAATTGGATTTTGAAGGTGCCGTCCTGTCCATACTTTCGGTAGGCCGAAATAAAAGCATTCTCGGCCCTATCGAAATAGTTCAGAAAACCTTGATGCATGGGCAATCCCGCCCGAAGCACAGAGGCAATAACTGGTTGCTGTTGCATTAGGTTCATCTCTGTAACACCGAGCGGTGTTTCGACCGAAACCGACTTATACTTTAACTCCTTACTGATTTCATAGGCAAATATCTCAGCAATTCGCTCAAGATTTCTGCGAAAACGAAGGCTGTCGAGTTGGACAGATTTATCACGCAACTCGTAGATGTACTGGTTTAAAAGAGAATTTCCCTCTCCAAGAATACGCACCATGGTATGCTAGCTAAAATTCGTTGCAAGTTACGAATAATACTGCGTTTTCGAAAACAATATTGACAATCAAAGTAAACCTTCGTCGGCAAAACTTAGATACACATTCCCAGCCACAATTATATGATCGAGAAGGGCTATATCCAGCATCTCACATGCCGCTTTCACCTTATTTGTAATCTGCTTGTCATTCTCGCTTGGCTTGTTGTTGCCCGATGGATGGTTATGGCACAGGATAATAGACGAAGAGAGGTTTGCCAAGGCGCTTTTCATAATCAGTTTAACATCGACAACGGTTCCCGAAACGCCACCCATACTGGTTCGTTCCTGCCCAATCACTTTATTGGCTCTGTTTAAGTGGAGCACCCAAAACTCTTCGTGTGGTATGTCTGCCACGATGGGCTGGAAGAGGTCAAAGGCATCCTTGCTCCCACGAATGGCAACCCGCTCTAAGGCCTCGCTCAACTTCCGCCTACGGCCAAGTTCAAGAGCAGCGACAATTGTGAGAGCCTTTGCTTGTCCAATACCTTTAAATCGGCATAGGGCTTTCACATCCTGCTTACCTAACTCGTCGAGGTTGTTGTTGATATCCATCAGTATCCGCTTCGAAAGATCAACAGCACTCTCCTTTGGCGATCCTGAGCCAATAAGAATGGCAAGCAGTTCGGCATCGCTTAGGGAAGCATTGCCTTTTGCCAAAAGTTTTTCGCGAGGACGATCCGCTACAGCCCAATCCTTTATGGTTAAGGGCTTGTATTCAACCTTTTCCATTGCACCCGATTTGTTGCAAATTACATCAAACCTGTGTTAAAAGCAAAAAAAAAGCCCTCCACAAGGGAGGGCTTTGAAATATATATTCAGTTCTAATTAGAGCGCGTTCACATGAACAGCAAGGCTGCTCTTAAGGTTGGCTGCTTTATTATCGTGAATGATGTTCTTTTTAGCTAGCTTATCAAGCATAGCGGATACCTTTGGAAACAACTGTTCTGCAGTTGGCTTATCGGTAGTATTCCGAAGTGCCTTAACAGCATTGCGGCATGTTCTCGAAAAGTAACGATTGTGAACACGCTTAACTTCTGTTTGGCGGATTCTCTTTTCCGAAGATTTATGATTTGCCATGATATCTTGAATTATTCGTTGTTTTTTTGTAGTCCGTAGGGGAATCGAACCCCTATTACCAGGATGAAAACCTGGCGTCCTAACCGTTAGACGAACGGACCATAATTTCAATCTCTTTGTTCTCGCTAAGCCCCGTTGGGCTTGATTGCGGGTGCAAAAGTAGCTGAAATTTTATTTCCTGCAAATATTCCCTGAAAATAATTCGAAAATAAACACCCTAAAACAATTAAAGGTCTGATTACCAAGAAAAGTTTTTTTAAAGTTTTTTTAGCGGAAATTGTAGCGGAAAGAAATCCCACCTTGTAACCACACACCGGGTCTCTCCACTAGGTTGACAATTGGCATTGCATCCAAGCCAATGGTAACAGGTGCCTCTTTAAATGTATACTCCAATCCAATAATTCCATCGGCACCAAGATAGATGCTATTATCTCTATCGCCCCATGGATTTGATTTCGATGTAGAGGTAGCTAAATGTGCCCCGATGCCATAATACCAAGTTAATCCCGGAACTTCAGCAATATCGTTATGAAGTTCATACAGCCCCGTAAGACCCAAGCCGCCCCAGCCAAAGGAGAGCATCCCCTCCACTGCCGACTTACTGGCAAAGAAATGCTTTACCGTTATCCCAGTGGGAGAGCCTAATCGCAAACCGACTCCCGTCTTGTAGTTCTGCCCATGCACCGTTCCTACCAAACCAACAAAGCAGACTGTCATAAAAATCGACAAATATTTTTTCATCACATTAACTATAAAGTAATAAAAACAAACACTTAGTAAGGCCACACCATTCTCCTCCATCGAGAATTGATTTAACACAAACAACTATTCCGAATGTGATTAAACCGAGGTGATCACTACCTATTGAACGATCACACGGCTGAAATATTATCTATCAACCCATCAGAACTCACACACCATACATGTACCATAAAATCGGCACACTATGACATTGCAACCGCAGGACAGAAAAACACAGAAAACTCACTACACCTCAGCAACCAGAAATTAGTCAAGCAAACGACACACGGAGTAACACGTGTTAAACGTGGTCACTTAACCATTTTTCTACTTGTTGTGGAGCATTAATTCCGCCAAAATCGCCGGAGGACATAAGCAAAACAACGCAGTCATCAGCCACCCGCTTAAAAATTGCCTTTGAAAGTTCGGCCGGGGTCGAGAATACTTCAAGGTCCCTTCTTCCAAAACTCTTAAAAACTTGCTCAGGCGAGAGCACAGGAAGCTTCTTGTGCTTTACTGCCTCCGGATTGAAAAAAACGATGGCCTTGTCGGCAGCCTTGAGAGTATCTTCATACTCGGAAAGAAAGTCGCCGTTTAAACTCGAAAAAGTATGCAACTCGAGCACTGCAATAAATTTCCTGTCGGGAAATTGCTCCCGAACAGCCTCCACCGTAGCCTTTACCTTTGATGGAGAGTGTGCAAAATCAAGATAGAATGAGGTAGACATATTTTCGCCAAGAAGTTGGAGGCGCTTAGCGGCTCCCCCAAAGGAAGAGATGGCGTTATAAAAATCCATTTCACTAATGCCAAGCCTCAAGCATATCTCCTTTGCCCCCGAAATATTCTCCATATTGTGCCGTCCAAAAACGCGAACTTTCACGTGGCCATATGCCGTATCGAGCACTAAACCAGCGGCTGTTCGGGAATATGGATGTGTGGAATAGGCAACAACATCAGCTTTAATATTCCATTTGGCAACCTTTTTCTTTAATATTTTATCTTCCTTACAGTATATCAAACAGCCGCCAGCCTCAATTCCCTCTGCAAATATTCGGAACTGATCCACATACCCTTCAAAGGTGGGAAACACATTTACGTGATCCCAAGCAATCCCGGAAATCAACCCAATATTTGCCTGATAAAGGTGGAATTTTGGGCGCAGGTCGATGGGTGAAGTCAAATACTCATCCCCTTCAAAAACGGCAATAGGTGCCTCATGCGACAAGCCAACCATAGTTTCGAAGCCGGCAATTTGAGAACCAACCATGTAATCGAACTCCTTGTTACAGGTTTTCAACACGTGCATTACCATAGCGGTAATGGTAGTTTTGCCATGGCTACCACCCACAACGGCGCGGATTTTATCCTTTGTTTGCTCGTATAGGTATTCAGGATAAGAAAACACTTTAAGTCCCAACTCCTTTGCCCTGAGCAGTTCAGGATTATCGCTCCGAGCATGCATACCCAGAATTACCGCATCGATATTGGGAGTTATTTTTTGGGGAAACCACCCCATCTCCATAGGAAGAAGACCTACATTCGCCAACCTAGATTTTGATGGCTCAAAAATTTCATCATCGGAACCCGAAATGGAAAAACCTTTGGAGTGAAGAGCCAAGGCAAGGTTGTGCATGGCACTACCACCAATAGCTATAAAGTGAACTCTCATTGCTTTGCTATTAAAATTCATATCAAATGTAGCCTTTACCGTCGGACTTTCGCAAAAAAGCCTCAAAAACAAAAATTACAACTCAGATAAATGCAAAAAAGTGCAGGATTACTCCTGCACCACGCTATTAATTGTTGAAAAAGGGAATTCGAATTACTTAACAGCGGGATCTATAGTTTTAGCCTTCACGCTGAGGAGTTCCACCTTGAAAATCAATGCCTCGTTGGGGCCAATAGAACCACCGGCACCACGCTCACCATACCCAAGTTCGGAAGGAACATAAAGTATAAAGGTATCGCCGGGCTTCATATGCTGAAGGCCTTCCTGCCATCCCTTTATTACACCACCCAGTTCGAAGGTAATTGGCTCATTGCGCTCGTATGAGGAGTCAAAAACCTTACCTGAAATAAGTGAGCCTTCGTAGTTCACCGTTACTTCATCCGATAGGGTTGGAGAGATCCCCTTTGGATCACCCTTCTTTATCACCTCGTATTGAAGTCCGCTAGGCAAGGAAACTACATTTGGTTTTTTCTTGTTTTCGGCCATAAACTTATTTGATACCTCAAGATTCTTACCTCCCGATACAGCCTGCTCTGCTTGCATTTTGGCCATCATCACCTGTTGGTAACGTCCAAGAAGTTCCTTTGCCTTGTTGTCATCAAAAAGGGGCGTAGTAGTACCACTCTCGCTGATCCCTTTTGCTACAATTTCCAACTTAAGGTTTACACCCTTGCTCTTTAAATCGGAGCCAATCATATTGCCGTAGGCATAGGCCACGCTATCCTCAAAAGTTGCAAGTTGGGCATAAAGTCCATTGCCTACAAGCAATAAACCTAGACTGATCATCAGTTTTAATTTCATCTGTTATTTTTTTGGTCAGTATGTTAATAGGAAAAGAGCGTGCAATTTACTGATTTGGCCAACATCAGCAAAAAACAAGCAGAGTTAGATGCTTATTTTCATAAACTTTAACACTTTCTATCGAGTCAAACGACCTCATCACACTGCTGCAATAGAGTTTCTCCTTGAGTAAATCGTCAGTGGTTTCGGGCAGGCCAAAAGGTTTTTCTAACAAATCACCCCTATCTTTGTTTGAAAATAAAAACCTCCGTATTGATGGAACTTTTCGCCTTAAATATCACGAACTTTAAAATCGATGGTGGCTCCATGTTTGGTGTTGTGCCAAAGGTACTTTGGCAGCGCGTCTACCCCGCCGACGAGAACAACCTATGCTCCTGGGCCTTACGATCGCTAGTCATAAAGCATGAAGGTAGAATTGTGCTTATCGACAATGGATTTGGAGCGAAGCAAGACAAAAAGATATTCGATTTCCACCATCTATTTGGAGGCGATGGATTAGAAGAAGGATTGGCTCAACTAGGAATTCGACCCGAAGAGGTCACCGACATGGTGCTTACACACCTTCACTTCGACCACTGCGGTGGAGGTGTAAAGTTGGATAATGAAGGGAAACCAGCACTAACCTTTCCAAATGCCACCTACTACGTAAGCCGATCCCAGTGGGAATGGGCTATCAATCCTAACATACGCGAAGCAGATTCATTTAGGCCAGAGAATCTTCATCCTATGATGGAGAGTGGCCACCTAAAACTTATAGAACGCGAAGGGCCACTCTTTCCTTGGCTCGAACTTCGTATTTGCGAGGGACACACCCGTGGACAGATGGTTCCAATAATCGAGTATAACGGGACCAAGATCCTATTTGCAGCCGACATTTTTCCAGCCACAGCACACATCCCACTTATTTGGAACATGAGCTATGAGATAGATCCACTTAAAACAATCCAAGAAAAAGAGATGCTGCTTAGGGAGGCATTACAAAACCGTTACCTCCTCTTTTTTCAACACGATTACATGATTGAATGCTGCACGCTCAAAGAAACACCCAAAGGCATTCGAGTGGACAGAACACTCTCGTTGAAGGAATTTATTGCAGAAAAGGCATAGTGGAAAATACAAACAAACAGGGAGGTATGATTCCCACGGAAGTTATATCGCTTGAAAAGTTGGGACCAAACGGTTACTGGCTAACGGTAAAACGCCCATTTGATTTTATTCCCGGACAGGTGGTAAAGTTAACCACAAGCAGCACAATTGCGCCACGCCTCTACTCCATCGCCTCCGGAAACAACGAACCACATTTGTCGTTCCTCTTCGATTTAAAATCCGAAGGAGAATTAACGCCACAACTTATTGAGTTAAAACCAGGCGAAACCATTTTAATAAGTCCCGCCTTTGGCGAGTTTATATGCAAGGAGAGCAGTGCCATTTGGGTTGCATCGGGCACAGGTATTGCGCCCTACCTATCCATGGCAAAGTCGGGATTATCCAAAGGCAAGCAGTTGATTCATGGTGTTCGATACCATGAAAATTTTTTCTTTCATGATGAGCTAGAACGGTTGCTTGGTGAAAGATACATTAAGTGTTGCTCAGGCAGCACTGTGGCAAACATGTTTGAAGGAAGAGTAACCGAATATCTTCAAAAAGCCACCAACCTACCCCTCGACAGAAAGTATTACCTTTGTGGCAATCCGGAAATGGTGGTTGATACCCGCGAAGTTTTACTTGCCCGCGGTGTTGCCTACGAGAATATACTTGCCGAGATATACTTTTGATGAAGGGCCAAAAGCGGCAGGCGCTTGGCAATTAACAGCAAACTGAGAATGGACGCAAAAACAGAACAAAAAGAGTGGCTTTACGGCAAAACATTGACCGAACTTGAGGCAATTGTGCAGCAGCTGGAGTTACCCAAATTTACCGCCAAGCAAATAGCAAACTGGCTTTACCAAAAGGAGGTTTCTTCGCTAGAAGAAATGTTGAACCTTTCGCTAAAAGTAAGGGGGAAGCTTGCTGAGAAATATCAGGTCGGATTTATTGACAACTCCAACGTTCAAGCCTCGATAGACGGCACAAAGAAATATCTTTTCCCAACGCTCGGCGGTAAATTTATTGAGGCAGCCTATATCCCCGACAGGGATCGGGCCACACTATGCGTTTCGTCGCAAGCAGGATGCAAAATGGGATGCCTTTTTTGCATGACAGGAAAACAGGGATTTCAAGGTCATCTCACCTCAGGTGAAATTCTCAACCAAATAAAGAGCCTACCAGAACGAGAAACCATTTCGAACGTGGTATACATGGGCATGGGAGAACCGCTAGACAACCTGAGTGCTGTTCTTCCTTCGCTGGAAATCCTTACTGCCGAATGGGGATATGCGTGGAGCCCCAAGCGTATTACCGTTTCCACCATTGGAATTATTCCCGGAATGGATGAATTCTTGGAAAAAAGCAATGCCCACCTTGCCGTGAGCCTACACACCCCTTTCGACGATGAGCGGCGCAAGCTAATGCCCATACAAAATGTTTACCCCATAGAACAAGTAATTTCCCACATCAAGAAATTCAACATGGGTAAACAACGCCGCGTCTCGTTTGAGTATATTATGTTTAAGGGACTGAACGACACCCCACGCCACGTTAAGGAGTTAGCTAAGTTACTCAATGGTCTGCGCTGCCGAATAAACCTAATTCGATTTCACCCAATCCCCAACACACCGCTGGAAGGATCGAACGAAGCCACACTAAAATCCTTTCAAGAACAGCTCAACCAGAAGGGTATTACCACCACAATCCGTGCTTCGCGTGGGCAAGATATCTTCGCTGCCTGCGGAATGCTTTCAACTAAGGCAATGGTGACAGGGAGTGAAGAGGAAGTTTAGTGAGGCTGCATACAGCCTTAAAAATTAATTCATACATTTAGCCTCCTAAATATCCAAATCGCTGAAAATCATGAAAAAAAACATACTAATAGCAGTACTATTTGCCAGCACTTCCGCTTTTGGTCAGCAAGCAGCCAAAAACAGCGATTTTGCATTCCGTCTTTATTCCGAAATGAAGGCCACACCTGGCAACATCATCGTTAGTCCCAACAGTATTTCGGAGGCAATGGCGATGGTCTATTCGGGTGCTGGAGGAACCACCAAGGAACAGATTGCGAAAACCATGGGGTTCAATATGAATTTCTGCAAGCACTTCAAGAGTTTTAAGACTGTAAACAACAGCCTAGCAAAAACAAAATCGGTGGAACTCTACCGGGCCAACAGTATTTGGGTTGAGAGCACTTTTAGGCCTAAGAACTCCTTTATAAGAAAAAACACCAAGTTATTTGGCGCAGCCATCTTCAAAACCGACTTCCTCAACAATGCAAACAAGTCGCGCAAGGATATTAACCTATGGGTGGAGGGTAATACAAAGAATAGAATTATGGATCTTCTACCCGAAGGTAGTATCGACAACAACACCCGCATGGTGCTGGTTAACTCAATCTACTTTTATGGAAGTTGGGAGACAGCATTCAGCCCTAAAGCAACACAGAAGGAGACATTCAACTCGCCTAGCAAGCCTATTGAGGTAAACTTCTTACACGCAAATGGCGAATACCAATTCAACGAAACAGAAGACTATAAAATAGTTGAGGTTCCATTTAAAGGTAGCGAAGTAGTTCTTCTGGCATTTCTCCCAAGCGAAACTGCAGGAATGACGTCGCTTGAGGCGCAACTCTCCCCAGAATTCGTAAAACAAGCTTCTGCAAATCTTAAAAAAGCACATATCGACCTAAAGTTACCCAAGATAAAGTTAGAGACTGAAAGCGTTAGAATCGACAAACACTTAGCCACCATGGGCATGCCGCTTGCCTTTTCCAGCGACGCCGATTTTAGCGGAATTTCCAAAAACCAAGATCTCCAAATCGACAAGATTTTTCATAAGGCATTTCTAGAATTTACCGAAGAAGGTGCTGAAGCGGCAGCGGCAACCGCTGTTATAATTTCGAGAACCGCCATTAATCCGAAAGACGCTTTACGGTTTTGGGCCAACCGTCCCTTCATCTTTCTTATCTGGGATAAGACCAACAACGTAATACTTTTCATGGGCCGCATCGAAACTCCAAATGCTTAAGCCGGGAAAAAAGACATACATCGAAGAACTCATTAGCCGTGGTGAAGGGGAAATGCTCGATTTCAAGCACTCCATTAACGACTCCAAAAAGATTGCCCGATCTGTTGCCGCATTTGCCAACACCAAGGGCGGCATTCTGCTTATTGGAGTAAAGGACAACGGCTCCATTGTTGGGGTAAACTCCGACGAAGAGTTCTACATGGTGGAAGCTGCAGCACAACTTTACTGTAAACCAGAGGTTCCTTTTGAAGTTAAGAAATGGCCGGTGAATGGTAAAATGGTGCTAGAGGTTATCATAAAGCCAAGCCTGCGAGGACCCCATACTGCCCCCGACAAAAACGGCACTTACCTCGCTTTTGTTCGTGTGGCCGATGAGAACTTTGTGGCAAGCCCCATTCAATACAAAGTATGGAAGGCCGAGAAACAGCGTGAAGCCATAACCTTTACCATCACAGGTAAGGAACAACACCTGATGGAAATCCTGCGCAATAACGGAAAAGTTTCAGCGGCCGAATATGCAAAGGCCGCCTTCATTTCCTTGGATGAAGCCGAAGAATTTTTAGTTAAAATGGTAGTGCTCCGGCTTGCCAAGTTGGAGTCGGCCACCGACGAAGCACCATACTTCTTAGGCTATAGACTCTAGTGCTATAGATATTTACATCGTCGAAACAACCAGGTTGATATTGTAACAACCAGGATTTCGTCACTTTTTGTAAGAGCATTGCCTAACCGAAATCGCAAAATGCCAAAACCCTAACAGGCAGATTGTTTTTTCCACTATATTCACCCCGAAAAACCACTCGACTCACAACTAAACAACCGAAGAATTGTTGTTTGAAAAACTGTAACCCAAAAAACCACCTACATGTTTAACAAGATGATTGCAGCTATGCTGCCCTACTTTCCCAAGAAGTTAATCTGGATTTTTTCGAAGCGCTACATCGCCGGCGAAACTGTTGAAGATGCCATTCGCGCATCCAAAGACCTCAATTCCAAAGGCATTAAGGTAACTATCGACATTCTGGGCGAATTCATTAAGAATCTCAGTGAAGCCGAGAAGAACAAGGTTGAATACATGGAACTTATCGACCGTATTCAGAAGGAGAACATCGATGGCAACTACTCCCTAAAGCCCACCATGTTCGGACTACTGCTCGACAAGGATGCTTGCTATGGCCATATCCGTGAAATCGTAGCAAAGGCAGCATCTTACAACAACTTCATCCGTGTAGACATGGAGGATTCCCCCTGCACCGATATGGAAATTGAACTCTATCGCAAGCTAAAGGCCGAGTTTCCTAAGAATGTAGGTCTGGTGGTACAAGCTTACATGAAACGCACCTATCAGGATTTGGAAAACCTAATGGATATCCACTCCTCCGAAACGCCACTGAACTACCGCCTTTGCAAGGGTATCTACGTGGAGCCAGAAGCCATTGCATACAAAAAGTATGAGGAAATCAACCAACACTACCTCGAAGACCTCGAGTATATGCTTAAGAACGGCGTTTACCCAGGAATTGCCACTCACGACAAACCACTTATAGATGGCGCCTACAAGCTTATAGAGAAGTACAACGTACCGAAAAACATGTACGAGTTTCAGATGCTATATGGCGTTACGCCCGAACTTCGCAACTCCATTGTTGAAAAAGGCCACACCATGCGTATATACATACCATACGGCAAGCAATGGTTTGGCTACTCCACTCGCCGCCTAAAGGAAAACCCTAAAATGGCCAGCCTCATTATTAAGGCACTGTTTTTTAGAGGATAATTCAAAGAGAAGTTAAAGAAGTCAGAGGAGTAAAAGAAGTCAAAGAAATACAAGAATTCGAAAAACAGAGCCGCGAGTTATTGCGGCTTTTTTTCTTTACCGTAATTACAGTCCCACTCCCCTTCACAACGAAACCAGAATTTAGCATGACCCTTTAAAACTCGTGAACCACAAACCGCAAGACACAACTACTGGTGCTTAATAATGCTGGCTTCGCGCTCCATTTACGATTGACAACATCCTGTATATCATACGCACACACGATTACCAGAGGCTGAATCGCACAATATTGATGATTAAATTAATTTTTTAGTGTAAAAAATGATGCAAAGAAGAGTTATAGCATTACAAAAATATACCTTGCATGTAAATTCGGAAAGAGACAATATACTAAGGTAAAACACATTGAATCCTAAAACAATGAATAAGGTAGCCCACTTAATATCCAAATTCACCAAAAATCTAGTAGGTACCAGCCAAACGGCCGATGCTTACTACAATAAAGGAACAGCAAAAATTGACCGCCGTGACTATGCTGGAGCCATTGCCGATTTCACAAAGGCTATCGAAATTAACCCAAAGGATGCAGGGGCCTACAATAAACGAGCCGAAGCCAAGGGGGCTCTATGCGATCACGAAGGAGCCTCGGCCGATTTTAAAGCGGCTATAAAGATTGACAACAGCCATGCAGGGTTCTGAGGTAAAGCAAACCAACAACAAAAAGCAGACAATCAAACTAACCCTTCTCAGGATATTACTGTCTTAAACATTAATTAATTGGATAAATGTAAGGTATCGATATTATCATGGCATTCAAATTTAAATAAAAGTGGGGCATTGTACATCCTTTCAATAATTTCACCATGAAAAAGATTATGTTATTTGTTTTTTTGATGAATACACTTGGCTTGTATTCCCAAAATATTACAAACGTTTGTATTGTCGATGAAAACGGAATGTCAATTCCCTATGTACACATCAGGCTTTCTATTAGCGATGGGCTGATAAGCAATGCCAATGGTTGCTTTACTTTAAACAAAAATATTGATAGGGATTCGCTAGTTTATATATCGCATATTGCCTTTGAGCCAATACAATTAACTATTGGAAGTATTGGGGATACCATCCATCTGGTTTCTAAGGTTTACAGCATAAACGAGGTGGTTTTTTCGCAGGTCAACATCTACAAACTGCTAACCAATGCTTTTAAGCCCGTGAGTTACGATGCTAAAAGAAATTACTGTAGCACAAGGTTGTTTGCAACAGGAGACTCCCTTGTATACTATAGTGAGGAGTTGTTTAAGTTGACAAAGTTCGACGAGAAGAAAATGATAATGAAACGTAAACTCATTGGGGCAATTTACTATAATGCCTCGACAAAAGATTCCAATTATATAAGGTTTCCCATCTCTTCGTCGATACGAAACAACCCCTACTGGTTTTACAGTTCGGAAACAAACCTCTTGCCACTGATAAAAATTGCTTCTATTGAAAAGCAGTATGAGAATTTCTACCAGGTAAAAGCGAAGACTGATTCCTCCGAAATTACCATGTATGTAAGCAAAGAAAATGGACGATTACTACGATTTGAAAAAACAATAACTCCACACAAGCAGAAGAATGTACACATTGGCGAAACCAGCTATTCTTACGATTTTGAAATTGGTAAAAACAACATTATAATTCACTACTGTCCGACAAAAAGATTCCAGTTGAAACGTTAGTTGAATAAAAATAAGGGGCTACTCCCCGAAGGTTTCACCCCGATGTTGTAGATTTGTTTTGCGAAAAAAAACACAACATGGGCAAAAATACAGAAATAAAATTAGTCGGACAGCCGATTTTCAAACAAGCCATCAACTTAATCGATGCCATTAATGTCAGCAGCTTGGTGAAAAAGCATGGTGCAGACCATTACTATAAGACGTTTAAGGCAAAACCCCAGCTGGTGACCATGCTGTTTGGCGTCCTCAGCCGGTGCGATTCGATGACCGAAATATGTGAAGGGCT
>NZ_FMYP01000065.1 GCF_900096565.1 Williamwhitmania taraxaci | reverse complement strand
AGGTGAGTAATTCTCATCTTCCTGTTCTGAAAAAATGCAATTCCTTTCTCTCCAATCAATCCTATAAGTTGCATTTGTTACTTGAATTTAGGTTTTTAAAAGAAATTATCCTACCTGAGAGTTCACAAGCCACTTCATTGGATGATTCAAGGGAGGTTTATTGGGAATTCATGGCTGGCCTTGATATGAAAGGAAATGATCCTGATTCGGGATGGATTAAAGCAAATATTGATATACTAACAGCATAAAATTATGAGAAATTTAGTACTAGTTATACTCACGTTCCTCATTGTATCTTGTGGGAATACAGTAAAAGATCAAGCTGCTGCATGGGAATCAAACAAGATCTATATAGAACAATATGTAGCCAAATATCCGAGTTTAGCTGATAAGATTAATGCCCAGTATTTGAAGGCTCAAGAAAGCATGGAGCAAGCAAATAAACTTGGTGACGAAAAAAAGCGTATTCATGCAATGAAATATGCTAATTCGTTATGCCAGCATGGGGTTATTGAAACTATAAATAGGCTTGAAAGCGCAATAGAGTCTTTAAAAACTCAAACAAAAACGCTTAAGGAAAATATTAAAACCGATGAGTTTTCGCCAAAGACAGCATTCTTGCTACAAGAAGCAACTGGTTATTTGGAAAAAGCAGATATGCTCCTTGAGGCTAAGTATAACTCTTCGGATTCGGCCTTGATTGTTTTCGAAAATGAATCTAAACGGCTTGAGGATATAGAGCATGGTCTCGAAACGCATTATAGAGAAATTCTCGATAATCGTCCCATAGAAACGGATAAAAATGTCTCTGTTAATAGTTCGACAGATAGTTCGTTGCAGAATTCCTCCAGCACGACAAAAATCGCAACACTTAAATGTAAGAAGTGTGGTGGTCTGCTAAAAGAAGGAGATGTTAAGTGTAAAAACTGCGGGGCACCCGTTAAAAAGTAAATTATGGGTTTGTTTAATAGTTTAAGGGGCGAGCTGATTGATATTATTGAATGGCTCGACGATACCAATAAAACCATTGTACATCGTTTTGAACGGCATGACAATGAGATTAAAAATAATGCAAAACTGATTGTTAGAGAGTCACAAACTGCTGTGTTCGTTGATCAGGGGAAATTTGCAGATGTATTTCTTCCGGGCACATACACCTTGTCGACCGAGAACCTTCCCATACTTAGCACCCTTAAGGGGTGGAAATACGGCTTTGATAGTCCGTTTAAATCAGAGGTTTATTTTCTGAATACCAAACGCTTTACCGATATGGGGTGGGGTACTCCAAATCCTATAATTATAAGAGATCCAGAATTGGGAGCAATACGGGTAAAAGCATTCGGAAATTATAGTTTTAAGGTTAAAGATCCGAAACTTTTTTTGGGTGAAATATCGGGAACTGATGGTGTTTTCACAATAGAAAAAATCGAAGACCAATTTAGGAATTTTATTGTTACCGAATTTTCTGATTTTATTGCCGAAAGTAAAATTCCGGTTATTGATTTTTCATCAAAGTATAATGAAATTAGTGCATTTTGTAACGCAAAAATTAAACCAAAATTTGAATGTTACGGTATTGAACTCATTGATCTACTTGTTGAAAACATATCCCTTCCAGAAGAATTGGAGGCAATGCTTGATAAAAGATCAAGTATGAACATCATCGGAGATTTGAACAGCTATACAAAATTTCAGACCGCAAATGCAATTGAAGATGCTGCAAATAATCCTTCGGGTGGAGCATCGGAAGGGATGGGCATGGGCATGGGATTTGCTATGGCTCAGGGGATGGTGCAAAACGTGAACCAACAGGCCAATCAGGAAAATCAAAACAGGCAAACCCCGCCGCCTCTTTCGAAACAGAGCAATTATTATTATGCTCAAAGCGAAACTCAAAAAGGGCCGGTATCTTTACAAGATATTGAAAATCTGATTAATTCAGGAACTGTAAATAAAGATACTTTGGTATGGAAAGAGGGAATGGCTGATTGGATGACTGCTGTTAAAATTCAGGAAATAGCTGGATTATTTGGAAGTATACCTCCTCTAATACCAAAGTAGACATCTACTAACCCTGTATCAGTAATAAATAGATTCGTTAGTTATTCTGTTTTTTTGCTGTAGCAAGATGTTCGGTGGTTCATAATGGAAACTGCGAATGTTCTTCCTATTGCATGTAGAGTTACAAATTAAACGGATCATAGTCCGCACTGACTTTGGTCTTTTCAACGAATTCATAAACTACTCCTTAGAGATACAACAAAAGCCCCGCACTGCGGGGCTTTTTATTGCTATGCCTTGGCGAAATGCGGGCTCACTTTAATGCATTCAAAAGGCCGCTTCTTCCGAGGCTGCCTTAATACTATCTCTATGTAACTATATCTTCAGTCTTCAGTCTTCAGTCTTCAGTCTTCCGACTTCCATCTTCTAAATCTCTTTTACTTTCCCAATTCCCGATATCTTCACCTTGAGCTGGGGAGAACCCTTATAGCTAATCTTACCTACACCGTTAACATCAGCTTCGAGGAATTCCTCAACATTTACCATAGCGTTACCCACACCGTTAACCTCAACCTTGGCTTTCTTAACCTTTAGATCGAGCATGTCGGCATTTCCAACTCCAGGCATATCGAGCGAGAGCATGTCGGCGCTTCCACTGGCTTTTAGCTTCAATACACCATTGCTTTGAATATCGAGGGTAGAGGTGGTTACGATTAAATTTCCAGACAAAACGCCATTCACATTAATTTCGAGCGACTCCAGAGTGAGCATATTCGTAGTGTTGAGCTTTACGTCTCTGCTGATTTGAAGCTTTTCAAGTTTGGGCAGGGTGATGTAGATGGTTACATCTTCACGTTTCTGATCACGATTAACTCTTTTAATAACCACTTGGCTTCCTACAACCTGGGTGGTGACTTCACCCATTAACCCCTTTTTTGTAACAATGCTGAGCATGGGCTTTGTTCCTTGCGAAAGCACTAATGTGCATGATACGTCGAGTTTGAGTTCAACCACATTTGTCAAGTTAACCTCAAGCTTACTTGGTTCTTGTCCAAAAGCCTTTCCATTCCCCAGTAGCACTGCCACTGCAACCAATGTTGCAACGGAAATAATTCCCATTATCTGTTTCATTTTTTTCTTTTTGTGGTTAGGTTTTATACTGTTTGCCTTAATGTATGCAATATGGTTAAGCGTTTAATTGGATGGATAATTGAGTAGTGTAGTACTAGCGTCACTACCGAAATGGTAACGAAAACTATTCCAATAAAATTTTTCATCCCATTCCAAAACTAATGCATAATACATAACAGACATTGTGCCATTATATGTATCAGTATGAACCATAATTGTTAATAGATACTATTTGTTTGGTTTCCATCACTTGTCTTGGCTTAAAACCGCACATCGAGTGTTCATTATCGCACATTTACTCGAAAAATGGAGTTTGCTTTGTTTGTTGTATATTTAGCCATAAAACTGTTGTGAATATGAAAAATATACTAGCAATCTCCGGTTTGGTCATACTGATGTTGATTGGCACAATATCTTGGGGACAGTCCGATAGTTTAAGCCTCAAAAATGATTCCGTAAATGTTGTCGTATTGCAAGCAGTAAATAAAAAACTCGCTGAAATAGAGAAGCAACGTGTTGCGGATTCTGTAAAAAAAGCAGAATTAGAGATTCAATTGAAGTCGCTTCAGACAACAGACAACCTGCAGAAGGAAGACCTTTTACAGCAGATAAAAAAACTATCAGATAGAGAGATTGGGCGCATCGCTTTAAAAAAAGCAAGGATAGACTCCTTGCGAAAAAGTGCAACGGGGTATCCCGTGTTCGGTGCTTCGGGCGATACGTTACTGCTGGTTTACTCTAAAATAGGTTCCTCTTCGGCAAAAGAGAGAGCAATTAGCATAACCAATAAGATTAAAAAATTGTATAATGACGATTTTTTAAAAGTAGATTCTATTACGGTTATAAAATCGGAGAATACCTTTGATATAGTGTATGGCGATTTAATTATACTCAGCGTTTCGGAGAACGATGCCATTTGGTACGGTAAAAATATCGGCGATTTGGCCAGCGAATTTAAGGGCAAAATACAAGATTCAATAAGAATTACAAGGGCTGATCATAGTTGGTTGAAACAGATTTTAAGGATAGGATTAGTTGTTCTGGTTGTATTAATCGCTTGGTTTATAATCTGGTTAATTGGTAAAGGTTATGCTCGACTTCTACTGTTTATCGAATCGAAGAGCGATAAGTGGCTTAAGGACTTATCCTATAACGATTATACTTTTCTTACTGCGCAACAGGAGTTGCAGGTAGTTCTTTTTCTGGTAAAAATATTTCGCTGGTTTGTATATGCAATGCTTCTTTACATCATACTACCTACCATTTTTAGCATATTCCCCTTTTCCCGCAATTGGGCCGATGCACTTTTTCATCTTATTTGGTCGCCGTTTAAGGGTGTTCTAGTTGCTGTCTGGAAATACTTACCTAATTTATTTAGCATTTTGGTTATTTACTTCGTAATGAAGTATGTAATAAGATTTGTAAAGTATATTTTTCATGAGATTGAAGACGGAAAGCTCAAGTTGGCCGGTTTTCATCCCGACTGGGCAATGCCTACCTATGGTATTGTTAGGTTTCTTTTGTATGCATTTATGTTTGTTCTCCTATTTCCATACCTTCCCGGATCCGATTCAAATATTTTCAAGGGAGTTTCTGTGTTTATTGGTATTATATTTTCCTTTGGATCGTCCTCCGTTATAACCAATATGGTTGCTGGTATAGTAATTACCTATATGCGTCCTTTTGTAATTGGCGATCGAATAAAAATTGGAGATACGGTAGGGGATGTAGTTGAAAAGACGCTTCTCGTGACTCGAATAAGGACTATTAAAAATGAGGTTGTTACAATTCCAAATGCCTCCGTGCTTTCTGGAAATACCACAAATTACTCGACGGAAGCACTGGGCAGTGGCCTCATAGTATACACCTCGGTAACCATTGGTTACGATGTACCCTGGAAAGATATGCATCAAGCTTTAATCGATGCTGCATTGAGAACGGATATGATTCTTAAAGAGCCAACACCCTTCGTTTTGCAGACCAGCTTGGAAGACTTCTATGTCTCTTACCAAATAAATGCTTACACCAGAGAATCGAGTAGACAGGCTATGGTATACTCCAATTTACATCAGCATATCCAGGATGTTTGTAACGAAAGAGGCATTGAAATTCTATCGCCCCATTACCGAGCTGCAAGAGATGGCAATATGACCACCATACCTGCAGACTATTTGGCCAAAGAATATCAAGCCCCTTCGTTTAAGGTTACCCTAAATAAACCAGATGATAAATAGGTTACGCCATTATAGCCGTTCCAACCGGAATTATTACTATTGAAATGTCAAAATCGGAAAAGAACGAAACGGATTGTTTTAACTGTGGTCAGAAAAATAAAACAGGCTCAAATTATTGTAATGGATGTGGGATTGAGTTTTAAAATAATATGTTATGAAAGAATTTCTCGATAATCGAGTAATCGAATTTGGCGATTATTCTTTGAAACTGTACAATGTTGTCAGTTTCGTTATATTTATCTCTGTAATTATTGTTGTTCTTTTTGTTTTAAGGAGTTTGATATTCCGATCAAAAACATTAGATATTGCCAAAAAATTTTCAGTAAATAAACTCTCCCGTTACGTAATCTCAACTATTGCTTTCTTGATAAGCCTTAAAATCCTCAGCTTTGATATTTCAGTACTGTTGGCTGGCTCTGCGGCACTTCTTGTAGGATTGGGATTTGGTTTGCAGAAGCTCTTTAGTGATTTTATTTCCGGAATTATTCTTTTGCTGGATGGAACGTTAAAGGTGGGTGACATTGTTGAAGTAAATGATGCTATTTTTACGGTTCAGGAAATTAATTTTAGAACGACTAAGGTTTTGGGTCGTGATGATTATTACGTAATTGTTCCTAATTCGGAACTCACCGGCAATAGAGTTATTAATTGGACTCATAGCGAAATTTCTTCAAGATTTAAGGTGACTGTTGGTGTCGATTATTCCACTGAGGTATTACCTCTTATCGAAATTTTAATAGGCGTTGCCAAGGGTAATGAGCGGGTACTCAAAACTCCGGAACCCTTTGTTCGATTTGAAGATTACGGGGATTCTGCATTGATTTTCTCTGTATATTTCTATACAAATGAGATTTTTAGGGTTGAAAACATTAAGAGTGATATCCGAATTGATATTCTTAAGGCTTTAAGAGCAAATGGAATTACAATTCCATTTCCCCAGCGTGTTATACATACAAACAATTGATATTTTATGAGTAAACAAGAGATTGACAATATTCGTATTGAGCTGCTTAAGTTGAGCGATTATGAAGAGCTTAAAACGATAATGATAGCAGCCTACCCTTCCATGCCCAATACCTATTGGAGGGAAGCGAAAATAGAAAAGCTGATTTCTATTTTTCCCGAAGGACAGGTTGTCGTGAAAATTAACAATCAAATGGCTGCTTGTGCCTTGTCTATCGTAGTGGACTATAATCAGTTTGGTGATAAGCATTCGTATCAGGAAATAACCAGCAACTATACATTTGATACCCACTTAAGTGATGGGGATGTTTTGTATGGGATTGAAGTTTTTGTAAAGCCCGAATATAGGGGCTTACGGCTAGGTAGACGGCTCTATAATTATAGGAAAGAGTTGTGTGAAAAGCTAAATCTAAAGAGTATTGTTTTTGGAGGACGTATTCCCAATTATTACAAATATTCGGATACGTTGTCGCCCAAGGAGTATATTGAGAAAGTGAAGCTTCGTGAAATCGATGATCCCGTTCTCAACTTCCAAATGTCGAATGATTTTTACCCCTCGCGAATCATGAAGGGTTATATGGAAGGCGATTCTGCCTCAAAGGATTATGCGGTACTCTTGAAATGGGACAATATTTACTATGAGAAACCAACCAAGAGTATAAGGACAATTAAGCCTATTGTTCGCATAGGTCTTATTCAGTGGCAAATGCGCCTGTATAAGGATATTGAAGAGCTTATGCAGCAGGCTGAGTATTTTATTGATGCCGTATCGGGCTATAAGAGCGATTTTGCTCTATTTCCTGAATTCTTTAATGCACCTCTTATGGCTGCCTTCAACCATTTGTCGGAACCGGATGCAATTCGGAAGTTGGCCGATTATACGAAGGAAATCGTTGACCGTTTTTCGCAGCTGGCTATCTCGTATAACATTAATATAATTACGGGAAGTATGCCTGAGGTAATTGATGATCTCTTGTATAACGTGGGCTATTTGTGTCATAGGGACGGAAAAATCGATCGTTATGAAAAATTGCACGTCACTCCCGATGAGAAAAAGGTGTGGGGATTGAAAGGCGGCTCCCAGCTAAAAACGTTTAATACCGATTGTGGTCGGATTGGTATACTGATTTGTTACGATTCAGAGTTTCCTGAACTGAGCAGAATTTTAGCCGATGAGGGTATGAAAATCTTATTCATCCCGTTTCTTACCGATACTCAAAATGGCTTTTCGCGCGTTCGGCATTGTGCACAGGCTCGTGCAATCGAGAACGAATGTTATGTGGCCATTGCAGGTAGTGTAGGAAACCTACCGAAAGTTCATAATATGGATATTCAATATGCTCAATCAATGGTGTTTACACCATGTGATTTTGCATTCCCGGCCAATGGCGTTAAGGCTGAATCAACACCAAACACCGAAATGATACTAATTGTGGATGTGGATCTAGATTTACTAAAAGAATTGAGTCAGTTTGGCAGCGTGAGAAACCTTAAAGATAGGAGGCTAGACCTCTTCAATTTGACTAGGCGATAAACGTTTTGAAGATATTGTTGATAGTTACTTATGCGACTCCACAACGTGTAGAGTTGTCGCTATCCTAGCTAGAGTTGCCGTAACCGCGAATTTTTTAAAAAATATCCGGCAAGTGTTTTATTATCAATTATTAACATGAATAAGGGCTGCATTTACGTGCAGCCTTTTGTTTTACATTTAAAGATGCTGAATTCATTAGTCGAGTGTAAGATACACTTATCCTCATATTGTTAATAATTGCAACTTTATTGCAATAATAGTGCGGTTAATTCGGCATTAGAAAAATCTAATAGTTAGTTTTGTCTTAGTAATTAATCAGTCTCGATATGGAAAATGGAAAGGGGCAGGAACTAGGTTTCTTGGATTTGTTGATAATGATTTTGTCGATTTATGTGCTTGGCGCAATAGTCGTTGATACATTTGTTCCTATTCGTCCTGAGGTTTCGCATATGCTACACGTCATCGATACCATGGTGTGTGTGGTCTTCCTATTCGAGTTTCTTTATCGTTTCTTTAATGCGGAGAGTAAGATTAAGTTTATGCGCTGGGGATGGATTGATCTCTTGGCGAGCATTCCTAATGTAGATTTTCTGCGCATAGGACGCGTTGCTCGGTTGTTTCGGCTATTCCGCATTGTTAGGGCGTTTCGCTCCACCCATTACTTGGTTAGCTATATTTTTCGTGACCGAATTAAGGGGGCGTTTTCTTCAGTCGTAATACTTTCTGTTCTAGTGATTATGTTTTCGTCCATTGGCGTATTAAGTTTCGAGACGGCCCCCAATAGCAACATAAAAACGGCAGGTGATGCACTTTGGTGGGCTTTCACCACTGTTACCACAGTTGGATACGGTGACCTCTATCCGGTTACTACAGAAGGGCGTATTATTGCTGTAGTTTTAATGGTTACCGGAGTTGGTCTCTTTGGAACATTTACCGGCTTTGTTACCTCTTGGTTTATGGACGAACGGAGGGAGAAAAGTGAAGAGCGAAAAGGTGAATTGTGAAAAGACACTTCTGGTATTTGTTTGTCCGATAGCAACGTTGTGTTAATTGTTAGTATATATCGTTCAACACTAATCAGGGCTGGTCATCCATTCACAATTCATCACTCACCCTTCACTATTCTAATATCACCTTCCCCTTCTTTGGATATTTCACTGAGTAGCTAAACTTAATTTTTTTTGTCTCCTTTGGTTCCATGTTTAACTTCCAAGTAAGCTTGCCGGTTTTCTCCTCAAGTTCGGCACCCGATAAATCACCCTTTTCTACCACAATATCGCTATTGCTCGAAAGAGGGATCTGATCCTCTAGGATAAGGGCAATTTTTTGCGCCTTGTTGTTGCGCACTGTTATTTCCCAAGTACGGGTATCCTTGCGTTGCGAGCTGAGCATCTGCGTTGCCGAGAAATCCTTCACCTTTTCGCGGTTGATGCTGATAGCTTTATCGCGTCCAAGGCTAATGCTCATGGTGTCGGAGGCATTTTTGGTGTCGAGATAGGTCGATCCCACGTAGGTTCCCTCAAAGTAGAGGTTGGCCTGTCCGTCCATAAGGTTGAAGGCCTCCCATCCTGTTATACCAGCCGAAAGAAACACCGCCTTGTCGAGCTTTGGTGTACTTTCGTAGTTGAAGAAGGCTGGAACTGTTAACTCGGCCACGCTTACGTTGTAGGTGTTATTATTGCTAGGGATGTTCGACCGCTCAACTACCTCAAATTCGGCGGTGGTTTCGTTGGTGCGCATGTTGTCCGGGGCAACCTTCGAGAATGCTTTCTTTTCCTTTACTACACCATAACCGGTAACTACAACTTCCTCCAGTCTCACATTCTCATCCATTTCAGTTTCCATCTTCTGCATAGACATTGGCGCATTGCTTCTACGGTAAATGGGTGGCTCGTAAATGGAGAGGTACCAAGGATTAATCTCTGGTTTTAGGCCACTCCGGCTTGGATCGCCCGAGGAGAGCACCAGCTTAACGTTTTCCCAGTTTTCACCGCAACTTTGAGCCACGGTTCCCATATAGCCAATGGTTACTGGATGGTTGATATTCAAAATTCTTAGATCGTAGTATGGATTCCAACTTGCATTTGCTACCAAGTAGGAGAGGGTGAGTTGGCTCCTTGTGGCCGTTTTGGATGATATCACCAACTTTATTACACCGGTGGGCTCGTCAACTTTTCCGTTTAGTTCCTGAAGTTGTCTATTAATCTTGTTTATTTCAAGATTAAGCAAGTCAACGCTCTTTAGCGCCTCCATCTTCATATTGCTGATTTCGGTAAGTCGGTTGCGGAAGAAATCGGCCGCTTCGCGCAGCTCCAGAACCTTCATGCCTGCATTTTGGCTGCCCAACTTCTGATTGTTGAGCAGAAGGTTTTCCTCCTGTTGAAGAATGGTGGTTCGGTTCTGCTCCAACTTTATCTTCTCCTGTAAATTCTTCTGCTGTAATTGCAGTTTGGCTATCTCTTCCGTTTTACCCTGCTGATTAAGATAGTCAATTCCTTGGTTTACCGATAGTATAGTAACCTCGTTGGATAGCCCGGCGCTAATGCTTTGAGCGTTGATGTAAGGGGAGAGGTTTCCCAACACCAGTTCAGTGGTTCCCGCCTTGAGGTCGAGGGTGGCTGTGCGGGTAATTTGTGCTCCCGTAACAAAAACTGTTACTCTTTCAATCTTTGAGTTAACCGGTACCTGAGCGGCTACACTGAATGTGAGCAATGTTCCGGTAACAATGGCGATGAGTTTATGCTTCATGGTGGTATAGTTTTCAGTAAAGATGCAACTGTTTTGAAATTCCACACTAAGATAGGGAAAAAGAGAGATGTTAAAAGATAAAAAATGACCATCTCTCAATAAGTTTAAGCTTTCTGTTGTTGCTGAACAAAAGAATCTTCTGCGCCTTTCCACTGGAAATTATTACTCTAAAGCAAAACGCCGACATTATGTCGGCGTTAATTTTGATTCTGTGGTAAATATCGTATTCTCTAACTTCTTTTAACTCCCTCTTAGTTAATACCTCGGCAATATTGCCCCATCGCTCACTGCGGTGAGATCTTTTACCAAGATATCGTAATCGATCTTCTTGCCAAGTATTTTCTCCCTTTCATTGATTTTGCTTCGGTGGAAATTGCGAATTTCGGCATCGAAGGGGAGGTTTCCAAAGTCGTAGAAGCGTGCGGCTCCAGTGGCATCCTTTACGCCCAGTACCTTGGAATGAACCAGTTGGCTGGTAGAGTAGGGTTGGTCTAAAATGCCTGCCGCTACACCAAGTTTTGTGCCTACCACAATATCACCCTTGCCTAGTTCCAGCACTTTCTCGAGCATGGCCCTTGTTTCAATTTCTATGTAGTAGGCCTCTGTTTTTACGTCGATATTGTCCAGCACATTGAAGTTTTGTGGCTGAAGCATGTTTATGGCCATGGCTGCGCAGCGGAAGCTGTGGGCGGTTCCCTCTTTGGTTGGGATATGGTGCGCCTCGTCAATCGTGCGGGAACCTACTAATTGCACTTGACCCAGAACCGCCAGCACCGAATAGTAAGAGATGAGCCCATATACCTGGTCCTGTGCAAGCGGGAATCTTCCGGTTGGGCTAACGCAGTAAGTGGTAAGTTTTACGTCGGTGTGGCCAAAACGATCCAGATATTCCCTTGCTAACTTTTTGAAGGTGACAATCATTCCAAGATCCTGAGCAAAGTGCCCTTGTACCCAGCAGTTGAGTTGAACATGTTTAACGCCTTGTTCGGCAGCAATCAATACTTCGATAATTTCGGGTGTAATCATTAGCGAAGGTGGGCTGGTGGCGGGCATGGCTCCGCTTACGCAGTAGAGCATTGGGACACCATGCTCCTCGTAGTGGCCCATTAGCCTATTGATATATTGAAAGTTATATATGATATTTTCTACCGGAACATTCTTGGTGTAGTTCCAGAAACTGATCATGGGACCACCGCTGTAGCCCGTATGTCCACCTGCCAGTCCAATCTCATGGGCTAGCCTGGCATCGGGGGTTGGACCAAAGAGTAGTGCCGGTATTTTAAGGGCATTAATAACTTCGCGATTACCGGCAATGCCATGTTCTACCACCGGAAAACCATTCAATCGGGGAGATCCAGTTTTAATAGCCTTCTCTAATTCCTGCTTGGCCAAGGCAAACTTGCTGTTCCGGGTAAGGCTATCGATATAGGTGGTTACAAATTCAACCTTGGCCTCCTCTTGCATATACAGGAGCAGCCCTTTGTGGGCCTCAATGGTATCCTTTCCTGTAGACGGGCACATCATGGTTTTACCAGTTTTCAACGCCTCCATTGCCTTGTTGGAGGCGTTTTTCAGGGGATGCATGCAATGGTGAAACCTGAAAGCATCCTTTAGATCTACCTCGTTACCGGTTGGCCACTGCGATAGAATATTTAGCCGTTCCTTAAAGAAGAAGTCACGGTCCCATTTTTTATTCTTAATCTCCATTTTAAAAATAGTTAGGCAGTGGGTTTTTTATCGAAACTTTCCGCCCTGATTTTTAGATCCTCAATCAGCAGGGCGATGGCATCTTTGGGCAGAATAAAGGGAACGTTTACCCGATCTACTCCCAGTTGCTTAAATCGGTTTTCTGTAACAATCCAAGGCTCTTCGCTGATGACCAGTTGACCTCCAAGGCAGAGGTGGATATGGCCGATGCCGGCCTGATCACATTTTTGACGCAAACCTTCCATTAGGAGTTCTGCATGACCACAGAGCGATGAAATGATCAATGCGTCCGCATGGTGCTCCACCGCAGCAGCAACAAACTCATCCTGAGTATTGTGAATACCAAGGGAGTGCACCGTAAAGCCTTCGCTTCGGAGGGCGTGCTCCATGATTCTAATTCCAGTTACATGGACATCCTCGCCAATGACTCCGGTTATTAGGTTATAGTCGCTTATTTTTCGTTGCATAGTTTTATTGTTTAGTAAAGGCTTGCAAACTTCGAAGGATCGCCACAGTAGAAGTGTAGCGAGCGCAGAATAGGTTTACCCGATTCTGTCACTCTTAGTTTATAAAAAGCAATAGCATCCATATCGGTAATGAGCATGCCGCCCACCTTTGCATATTTCTTAATTTGAAGACGTGCCGTGCAGGTGAACTTTTCCGGATCAATGGAGTATTCCAGTGGGATAAAATCTTCCACAATGCGGAGGTGTCCTTGTACCAGAAAATCGAGCCAAACGCGTTTTGGCTCAAGGCGTAGCGGGTAATCCTGTCCCTCAAGTTGCATATACGCAATGGAGACAAAATCGTCGGCATAGTAACGATCCATGTGATGCATCGTTTCTTCCGTTTGTCCATAGTGGTTATAGGCATGGAAGTAAGACTGCATAAAATCGGATAGTTCTTGGTAGCTTGGTATCATTGGCTTTGGCTTTTGGATGGTTAAACTCCCGCAGAGATGTTAATTATTTCGCCGGTAATGGAGCCAGCTTCCAATGAGGACAGGAAAGTTACCATTGAGGCAATATCCTCAGGGGTAGTAAGCTGTCGAGTGCTGGTTCCTTTTGTTAATTCCAGTTGCATATCTTGAATGGAGATACCTGCTTTCTGAGCCAATCCTGGCAATCTTTCGTTTTGAATGCGTTCGGTAAGTATTAAACCAGGTGCAATGGCATTCACCGTAATTCCTAGCGGACCAATCTCCTTGGCTAATGTTTGGGTAAGGGCATTAAGCGCTGCCTTACTCATGTTATAGGTTCCCGAATTTGCCGGGTTCAGTCGGTAGGCAATGGATGAAATGTTGATTATTCTTCCATGGTTTCCCTTTTCCATCAGTGGAATTAACTTTTGACACATGAGGAATATACTCTCTACGTTTACCCTAAATACCGAAGATAGTTGGGATAGGGGCGTGCTGATGATTGGACCCATATGACCCGAAATTCCGGCATTGTTTACCAGAATATCGAGCCTGTCAAACTGGTTTAAAATCGCATGGCAAAATGATTCTACCTCAGTAAGAATTGAAAGATCAACTCGAAAAAAATGAGCTTCTCCGCCCTTATTCCTAATCTCGGATACAACCTCCTCTCCAAGTAGGGTGTCGCGGCCAGTAACAATAACGGTGTTACCGTTCTGTGCTAGTTTATAGGCAATTGCACGGCCTATCCCTTTTGTGCTTCCAGTAACTATAGCAACTCTATTATTCATTAGATTTTGGCTTTTCCATGCATTCATACCAAACGAACGGTTTTGCTTTCATTCGAAAGAAAAATATCCTGCCTTCTCTACCTCTTCTGATATCCTGTATTTCTTGAAAAATTGGAATGTTCTGCAATTGGGCGTGGAATTCATCCAGATTTTCCATCTCAAAGGCAATGTGATGTAGTCCATCTTTGTCGTTGATTATCGGACAGTCGATATCAACCGGTTGAAGTAGCTCCATCAGGGTACCCCGATAGTTCACAAAGCCTATTTTCATTCCAACTTCTGCAAAATATGTCGTTTCGTCGGCCTTAAAGCCGCCCTTGCCGTAGAGCATTTGGGCGGCTTTTTCAGTGTCCGAAACCTTGAGGGCGATGTGATGAATCTTGATGGCCATTAGTGCACAACTAAGTTTTTCGCTGGTTGCAGTTTCTCTGTGCTTGTTCCTCCAGTGTAGCGATTCATGTTTTCCACCAACTTTACCGATACTTTTTGAAGCAGAGCTATGTGGTTTTCACCAACGCCGGAGGAGGCAATCAAAAGGTTATCGTTGGCTTTAATCAACTTGCGCTCGAGTGCCACCAGCATGTTAGTTGCTGCAGCTGCACAAGCAATATTCCCGTAGAGTTCATAGGTTTCTACAATTTTTTCAGGGGCCAAACCAATTGCTTCACGCCATGCATGGGGTGCCCATTTCACTGGTTGATGAAATGCTGCAAAGTCGATATGCTTGCTTGATAAACCTCGCTTGTCGAGGGCCTTCGAAACGACATGAAGCATATCCTCTTGAGCGGTAGCCCCAATTTGGCGGGTGAGTTCAGGATTTAGGAAGGTAACGCACTCTTGCTCGTGGGTAGGACCTTGGCTTGTTCCCTTAAACAGTAGGGGCTGTCTCGATTGAAAGACTATGGCCTCGTGCCTTGCTCCATTACTAATAGAGGCAGAGGTTATATAGCCACAGCCCTCTTCAACTTTCGAAACAATCCCCGCCACTGCAGCATCGCCAGTGCATACCGAATAGTAGGTTGATTTGTCGTTGATGATAGAATCGAGGGAGCTTGC
This sequence comes from Williamwhitmania taraxaci, assembly GCF_900096565.1. Classification (NCBI taxonomy): domain Bacteria; kingdom Pseudomonadati; phylum Bacteroidota; class Bacteroidia; order Bacteroidales; family Williamwhitmaniaceae; genus Williamwhitmania; species Williamwhitmania taraxaci. The sequence continues at coordinate 8,389 of NZ_FMYP01000065.1, read as the reverse complement.
TACAATTAAAATGTTCTTTTTTACTCCCGTATTTACTAGTGCCATAGCCGTTTCCATCATGGTTATAAACGACGAGCAGCAAGTGTCCATATTGTATGCGCCGGCATTTGGCAGCTGTAGTTTATGCTGAACAAGTGAGGCATTCAGTGGAACATGCCTGTCGGGCACAAGCGATGATACGATAACCAAGTCGATATCCTCTTTCGATAAGCCAGAGCTAAATATGGCCATGGCTCCGGCGATAGTTTCAGCATCGGAGGCTAGCATGGGATGTGGAAATCGGGAGGAACGGATTGACTCTGGATCCATTGGAACCCGGCAGCGAAATTTTCCTCCTTGAAATGGGTTTTGACGTTTCTTTTCAGGAAGCGTTTGAATCCATGCATCGTACCATGGTTGATTCACCCAACCATCTTCGTTCGATTCTGACCACCCGGGGTGTTGGCCTGTGGTTTCAATTTCCTGTATATACTCCACTGGCAGATGAGTATTTGCTTTCAAATAGTTCACAAAACCAGCTAGCGACTTAACGGGGAATGCTTTCCCTGGGTAGTAGCCACCCATGCTAATTACTCCTGAGTTTGATTTCATCTTAGTGTAGGTTAATTTTAAATACAATTATTTTGGGCTATATTAGTATTACAAATATATACAGAAATACTGTATATGCAATTAAATGATACAGAAATTGTGTATTTATGGAGAGTGAGTTTCGAAGTAGATTTGTTTTGCTTTTCGAACTGGTTGAAAATGCTGGTCTTGTAAAATCTAGGGCAGACGTGGCAGCAAGGCTTAACTATCGACCGCAGGCTTTCAACGAAATTTTAAAAGGGAGAACGAATGTTGGGTTAGATCTCATACAGAAATTCTGTATTGAGTTTGGCGCGAGTCCCGAGTATTTAGTTTTAGGCTCAGGTCTCTATTTCCGGGAGAAAAACCAGCATCTCAACCCCAGTGGTGCGTGCAGTTATACAAACCTATCCACTGCTATCGATGCGGTTGGAGTTGAACCTGCGGAATCGGAATGCAAACAGTGTGTGGATAAGGAGCGCATTATCAGTGCACTGCAGAAAGTAATAACTACGCAGGACAGTCAAGTAGCCAACCTTCAGGAGATGGTTTGCATTTTAAACGATCGAAAAGGTGACTAAATCGTTTTCATGACAATTTCGTGACAAACAATCTAACGAATGTTTATTTATGTAAAAGTTACTTATTTATAACTTGTTATGTATTCTTTTTGTGGCAAATATCCTCCGTTGTGATGGTCCTGCTGAATTTTGGATTGGGAGGGTAAAAGTTGATCGTTCGTCAATTTTTATTGGCGAGATCTGGTTTTTTGATGAAAATACGATAGGTGGTTGTCTGTATGGCAATATTATACGTAAACTGCTTAAAAATTAACGCCATAGGCTAATTTAGCTTATGGCGTTAATTCTATTAAATTTCCAGTTGATATTATTTTCCCAAATTAAAGTAGGAGATGGCATCTTCCAGTAAATTGACCTTGCTTACCAGCTCTTCGGCACTTGAGGAAACCGACTCGGCCACCGCTGCGTTTTGTTGGGTAATTTGGTTGAGTTGCTGAATTGCACTATTGATTTGTTCGGCGCCAGTATTTTGTTCGTAGCTGGAGGCTGCAATTTCCTGAATCAACCGACTTGTGTTGGTAATATTTGGCATTGTGGTATTCAAAAGACTTTGGGCTCTTTGCGTATCGTCCAAACTTTTCTTGGATAGGGTGTTCACCTTGGTGGCAACGACTCTACTGCGTTCCGCTAACTTTCTAACCTCGGCTGCTACCACTGCAAATCCACGTCCCGATTCTCCTGCTCTTGCTGCTTCAACTGCTGCGTTTAAAGCTAAAATATTTGTTTGAAAAGCAATTTCGCTAATAACTTCAATGCTCTCCGCGATTTCTTTAACTGATTCCATACTCTTCTTGGAGGCTTCAATAACTTTCTCCATGTCTTCTTCAACTTGTTTAGACATTTTCTCGGTATGGTGTGCATTATCGGTGTTTTGCTGGATATTGGCAGCCATCTCCTCAATAGAACTTGAGATTTCTTCAGTGCTAGAGGCTTGTTCGCTGGCACCTTGGGAAAGTTGCTGCGAAATTGAGGTTAACTCTTGGCTGGCTGAGTTTATGCTAAAACTGTTTTCGGCAATAGCACCAATAACTTCGCTTAATCGTTCGGCCATTTCGTTGAATGTTGAAGCGAGTTGCCCAATCTCATCCTTTGAGTGAACTTGTACGCGCTTGGAGAGATCTCCTTTGGCTATCAATACGCTCGCCTCATTAAGGTTTAGCAAGGGTTGAAAGGAACGTTTTACTACAACGATAACTACTCCAATCATTAAGATGATGAGTATTAAACCTATTATCACCTGAACTTTCAGTTGATGGAGTGCATCTTGCATTAGTGCAGCAACAGGTCCTATAATGAATATCTGCCAAGGTTCGTCTGTATTTCCAATGATTATTGGGCTAACAATAAAACCATTTGTTCCGTCGTCCCACATAATTTGAGTTCCATTGTGGAGATATCCCATGTGAAGGTCATAATCGGGAACAACCTCTTTCAGACTCTTTCCAATAAGATTTGGATGTTTTGAGTTTGCAACAATAAATCCGTTGTTGGAAATTACGGATATTTCACCCACTCCACGAAATACATCTGTTCCTTCAAGAATGGTCTGAATCTTTTTTAGCTGGAGGTTGGCACATACAACCCCAACTAGTTTTCCTGAACGAAGAATTGGGCTGGCTAGGCTTACTATCAGATTTCCATTAATCTCTTTTGGGTTTGAAACGGTGGAGGACTGTTTTGACTTTGTCGTAATATAGCAGTCATTAAATTCTGTGTTTTCAAAGATATTGTTTGTGGTGATGCCTGCTTGGCTTACCATTGGTATAAACCTACCCTCGGAATCACTTCCTATCTTACCTTTGTTTACTGCATCATTACCATCGAAGCCATTTGACTCCCAAATGATACTTAAACTTTGTAAATCGGAATTTTTCTGGAATGACTGCTCAAGCACCTTGATAGCCCAGTCTCTATCCGACTGTTTAACTTCGAATACTTCCGCAAGGTTTTTTACCTGTAGGAGAGTCTTATCCAGCTCTGCACCAATTTTTCCACTTTGAACCTTGTTTACTTCCATCACGTATTGCTTTACACCTTCGCCCATTAATTGGAGGTTAGTAATGGCAGTGTAGGCAATTAGTCCAATGATTAGAATACTGGTCAATGTCCCAATCGTCCAGGCGAACTTCTTAACAATTGATTTCTGTTTCATCTTTCTGCTGATTTTGGTTCTTATAAGTTAAATCTTACCCCATTTCCTCTTGGCTGGTTATGTGGGTATATTATATGCTGTGTATTATTCACTGTGTATTTTCCGCACCAAAAATATTTAACGTTTTGATTATCAGTGCTTGATGTTGACCGGAAAGGAGGTTGAGTGACGTTGCTAAATGTATTAACTAAAGCGCTAATTGATTCTCGAAAAAAGATGATTTATGTTAACATTTTGGCTATTTTTATTTGGTCTTTAAAAACTCAATTATCGATTGGTTTATATTTTCTGTAATAGTATTAAACAATTTTCTTTCAGGTAGTTTGCTTCGTAATCTTCTACATTCTGACAATAAAAATCCCCATTGGCAATGCCAACGGGGATGTGTTTTTAGTCATAAAAGTAAACGCTTTAAAGTCTTTCGGCCTTAAATCCTTTACTGGCAATCATTAAAATTATTTCTTCCTCTGTAAGTGTTTCCGTTTCAACCACAAGTAGTTTGTCAGGTTTTGCGGTATCAATACTCCATTTGGCAATTCCATTGGCAGTGTCGAGCAAGGATTTTACTTTGGCCACGCATCCGCCACAGTTGATGTTGGTTGTGAATTGTAGTGTTTTCATGCTCTATCAGTTTTTAGTTTTGTTTATGTAACTTTTTTTTGCTTGTTCTTGGACTAATTCTTTTTAAGCCAAAGGCTGTTGGTAACCACCGATACCGAGCTAAGTGCCATAGCAGCACCAGCAATCATGGGGTTGAGCAGAAAGCCCCAAATGGGGTAGAGTAGGCCCGCTGCTACTGGAATCCCAATAAGATTGTAAACGAAAGCCCAGCCTAGGTTTTGTTTGATGGTACGTACTGTTTTCCTTGAGAGCCTAATCGATTCTGCAACCAACCGAAGGTCGGAGGAGATGATGGTCATTTTAGCCACATCTATAGCAATGTCGGAACCTTTTCCCATTGCAATACTTACATTGGCTTGAGCCAAGGCTAGGGAATCGTTAATTCCATCGCCTACCATGGCTACTATTGCTCCCGAATTTTGCAAACCTTTAATATAATCAGCCTTGTCCGTAGGTTTCATATCGGCCTTTATGGCTGTGATACCAACCTCTCGTGCAATGGCTTCGGCTGTATGAATATTGTCTCCAGTAACCATAAAGACCTCAATGCCCATTGCTTGCAACTCGGCTACTGCTTCTGCCGAACTCACCTTTATACGATCGGCTATGGCAAAGGCGGCTACGATTTGATTTTCGCGAGAGACGATTACGCATGTTTTGGCTGCATATTGTGCTTTTTCAATAAATGTTGCTGCCTGTGGGTCGGGGAAGATACCCAATTCTGAGAGCATGTTTGGGTTCCCTATGCGATAATTCTCTCCCGCAACTTGAGCGGTTACCCCTTTGCCGGTAATGCTTTGGAAATTTTCCGTTACAACGGGTTCAAGAGTATCTTGCTTTAAATAGTTGACAATTGCCTCCGCGAGGGGATGTTCACTCAGCATCTCAATGGATAATATTATCCTCTTCAGTGTGGCGTCGCTAGCAAAAGAGATAAAATCGGTTACCTGTGGCTTTCCTTCGGTTATTGTTCCCGTCTTATCTAGCACCAGTTTAGTTACCCGATGTGCCAATTCTAGGCTCTCGGCATCTTTAATGAGAATCCCCTTTTCGGCCCCCTTTCCTACACCAACCATTATGGCGGTGGGTGTTGCCAGCCCTAAGGCACATGGGCATGCAATTACCAGTACAGTGGCCGCTGATAGTAATGCTTGCGCTAACCCATTATCTCCACCCCAAATTATCCATATAGTAAATGTAATCGCGGATATACTAATTACAATTGGAACAAATATTCCGGCAATCTTATCTACCAATTTTTGCACGGGAGCTTTGCTTCCTTGTGCTTCTCGAACCATTGCAATAATTTGAGAAAGAAGGGTTGTCCCTCCAACTTTTTCGGCAGTAAACCTGAAACTACCTCGTTGATTAATGGTTCCGGCAAAAACCATTTCGCCTTTGCTTTTTTCAACGGGTATTGGTTCGCCGGTAATCATGCTCTCATCTACAAACGAGTTACCCGTGGTAACTATTCCATCAACGGCTATTCTATCACCCGGTTTTACGACGATTATATTACTAACTTCAACCTGATGGGAGGGTATTACCTCTTCTTTTCCCTCCTTATTTATTATAGTAACCATTTTCGGTTGTAATCCTATCAACTTTTTTATGGCAGAGGAGGTATTTGCCTTAGCGCTCTCCTCGAGCAATCGACCCAGGAGTATAAATGCAACGACCACGGCGGCAGCTTCGAAGTAAACATGCGGATGAATTCCTCTACTATACCAAAATTCAGGAAAAAGGGTGTTGAAAGTGCTTAAAGAAAAAGATATGCCTGTACTCATAGCAACCAGGGTGTCCATATTTGCTCTTCTATGCCTTGCTTGCTTGTAAGCGTTGATAAAAAAACTGCGACCGAAAACGAATACGATTGGTAGGGTAAGGGCCATCATTATCCAGTTACCATAGGGCATCTCCATAAAGAGCATAGAAATTGCAACTACTGGAAGTGCCAGTACACTAGCCAATATTGTGTTCGTTTTTAGTTGATTATGCTTGTTTTTATGCATCTCATCTTGAACGTCCTCGCTCAATTCCTCTTCTTCAATAAGCAGATCATATCCGGCCGATTGCACAGCGGCTTTCATTTGCATTGGGCTAATAACGTTAGGTAGGTATTCTACCAGCAATGAGGCTGATGCATAGTTTACCGAAGCGGAAAGAACACCAAGTTGACTTATGGTGATGCTCTCAGCGCTGGAGGCGCACGAGGCGCAGCTAAGTCCGACTACGGGAAATGTTTGCTTCTTCGTTGGAATATCGTATCCAAGACTTTTTACAGTCTTAATTATGCCGCCCAAATCTACCTTCCCTTCATCGACCATCAGAATGGCCCGATTGTTGGCAAATTCAACCCGATGGCTTAGTATGCCTTTTTGATCGGCAATCGTTTGGTCTAGGGTATTGGCACACTGTTCGCTGTGCATTCCGACTATCGGCAGAATTGTATCTTTGGCATTTTGTATGTCCATGGCTTAGTCTTTTTTGTAAAGATAGGATGGATAGGCTGGCGTGGTGTTACGAAATTTTGGTAAAGAGTTATGATATTTTGGTAGAATAGGGTTTACTTGTCAATAAAAAACTAGATTGAATCCAACATCTTCCGTGTTTTACTATCCCCCAACTGCTTGAATTTTGTGGGGGTTAGCCCGGTTACTTTTTTGAATTGCCCCGAAAGGTAGGCAACACTACTATAGCCAAGTTTATCAGCTATTTCGTTAAGTGTTAATTCATCATACACCAGTAATTCCTTAACTTTTTCAATTTTTTGTTGAATTATAAAATGCTCAATTGTTCGTCCCTCTACTTCCGAGAATAGGTTGCTTAAGAAGGAGTAGTCACGGTGAAGATCGCGGGCTATTATGTTTGAGAAGTTCTCTTTCTGTTTAATACTAAGAGTATGGTGTATATTTTCAATTACCAGCGTTTTTATCCGGTCAATAATTCGTTTTCGGTTATCATCGAGCAGTTCAAAGCCAATAGCTGAAATATGCTTTTCGAAGGATTCTCGCTGGTCTAAGGTTAACGGTCTGTTAAGAATTACCTCACCTAGTCTAACGCTTGATGGTATAATTCCTATTTTCGCCAACTCTTGTTCCACTGCACTAATGCAGCGTGGGCAAACCATATTTTTTATGTAGAGTTTCATCTTGTGCAAATTCTAACTACTATAACTATAATATTCGCTAATTGTTTGTTGGTAGATGATATTTAAGACGTTATATTAACAAAGAAAAAGGGCTGTCCTTTCGAACAGCCCTAAACCTAAACACTAATCAATTATACTAGAAGTGAATCATGAAATATAGATTCCCATATGAGTAAGGAAACTCTGTGGTTAAGCTTCTGTAGCTATCCCCGCCAGCCTTATCCACTGTATCGTAAGTTTCATTAATAGAGCCAACCATATGCTCGCGCTTGGTATACTCTTGTCCATCCCATGATTTTCCGTAAGAAAGACCAAGCTCGAGACCTACGCAAATCTTAGGCATAAAGTAGTATTCGGCACCAGCAAACACTCCTAAACTAATAGCTTTAGACGGAGTGGTTGATACCTGCTCAACAATTCTATCACCAGCTGTTGCGCCAGGAATAGCCGTGGAAGGAGCAGGGTTTAGATCGTTCATCTTGTTACCGTATTCAGCTTTATAGTTTCTTTTACCATAACCGAACCCTAAGTCGGCACCGTAAAATCCTCTAAGCCTGTTGTAGCCACGGAATTGTTGGTAACCAACATAAAGGTTATAATTGTTATTCTTTACGGTAGTTCTGTCTTCTACTTCTTTGTTGCTAAGATGGTTTTGTACTCTAGCAGCATCGTCTATTACGTTGTAGTTTGTAATAGTGCTAGTAGATGCAATGCGCAAACGTACGCGAACAGCAGCATCATCCTTCAAAAAGTAACGGAAGTAGAGCGTATTGTCGTTTAGGTTGAGGCTGTTGCTGGTGTTGCTGTTAAACATATTACCAACGTAGTCGAAGAATGGACCTCCATCAAGACCTATTCCAATATCTCCCGCTTTAGGTAGAACTGGAATGCCTCTCTTGTTAACCACTAGGCTATCTTGGGCGCTTGCGCTAAATCCCAATACAGCGAGGGTGAGAACTATAATTGTTTTTTTCATCTTAAAATTTCTTTTAATTCCTTAAATCCGCAGGTCGATTGCTAGGTTTTAAATCTTAGCGTATTTAGGTTTGCTTGGTGGATATTTTGCCATTTTTTTGGTTCGACATAGCCCTTCTTTGCGTCACTTCTTCCGTTTTTCGCTCCCCCTATGGTTTGCAACTTCCTTTTTTGGAAGCCTGCAACAATAAAAACCGTAACGAACCGTAAGTGTCAGGTATTCAATTACTAGCTATTGAGGCGCGGGCATACCTTTCCCATTGGGCACAGCAGCGTGGCCGCTTCACTCCAGCAGCAGGTGGTATTTCTTGGCCGAAAAGAGCTTTAGGATGCGCTGTC
>NZ_FMYP01000064.1 GCF_900096565.1 Williamwhitmania taraxaci | reverse complement strand
CTACAACATCGGGGTGAAACCTTCGGGGAGTAGCCCCTTATTTTTATTCAACTAACGTTTCAACTGGAATCTTTTTGTCGGACAGTAGTGAAAATTAATAAATAACAGCTTTTGTATTTTACGGTTTGAAAGTGTGGTTTATAAAGTGATTGAAATGTGAGTTGTGAAAGTATTTGCATTTTATCGACTGACATTAAACGCCTTGACGACAGAAACTACAAGCCATAATCGAGTAGCCCGCCCCGCCAGCTAGGCTGACGGGGAGAACCTCTCACACCACTGCACGTATGGGTTTACTCATCCATATATTATCTCCTTTTGAATTCGTGAGGGCTGCGCCGCTGGTATACCGGTTTTGGATAAGCCATTACATGATTGGAAGTGCTAGAAAATATGTTCGGAATGCAATAATATAAATCATTAATGCTGTTGTGGAAAACCCAAAGACACTGGTAGTAGTCCAATAGAGGTATAAACGGGCTATTACAAGCACTAAAAGAACAAGCACAACGCTTAGCTGTTTCAGTCTGTCAAATTAACTATTTTCCCAGCCCGACATACCGAAAAAAGCACCACAAAAATATGTGGTGCTTTAATCAGTAACCTATTGCGTGCAGTTTATAACTCCGAGAATATTTTCTGCAATTCTTCCTTTGTTTTGCCAAGTTTTTTTTGGAGTCGGCCTAGCAACTCGTCCTTCTTGCCTTCGACCAATAATAGATCATTGTCGGTAAGGATGGCAAATTTCTGTTTCAACTTACCCTTAATCTCGTTCCAATTTCCGTCTAATCCTGTTGACTCTTTCATAATTATAAAGTATTTGTGAAGATTAATTAATGATGTTTTTGATGACAATATATCGATACACTGTTTTTGCTATGAATTATGCTCCTTTATGGGAATTATAAATAGCGGTATAGCAGTTAGCTTTAAAACCTCAGCCGTTACACTTCCCAACAGTATTTGCTCCAACCACCGCTTGCTGTGCGAGCCCATCACAATAATATCGGCATGGTAATGCTTGGCCGTTTTTATAATGCTTTCGGCAAAATCACCACTTTCTACCACAGTCTGAATGGTTTTATCGCCGAGGTGATGTTTTAGTTTATCTAAAAAGTATTCAGATGCTTTTGTCACTCCATCGACATTAATAAATTGGAGAAAATCGGTAGAATTAAATTCACTAAATCCCATTATTGGCGACGCTTCCAGCGACGAATAGTAAGTCTGATCGGCGATTACGTGAACCAGTATTACTTCTGCATCCATAGTTTTTGCTAAAGCGAAACCCTTTTCGGCTACTTTTTTAGCGGACGGATCAAAATCCAACGCTATCAGTATCTTTTTCATGATTATAAGGCTATATGTAAATCCATTGTGTTTATTTATTCAGGTTGGTTCTATTCATTTTGCAGCAAATACTGCTGAGTAAAGAACACACACAAAGTTGGCTTATATCCCCTATTAAATGTTACATGATTATGCGAAAGAGTTACATCATTCCCACATTTGGAGGAGATGAGGAAGAAGTAATTAATTGCAAAGAAAAATACGGAGAGATGGAGCAATAACAGCAACCATTTCTACTTCTTAATCTCCTTCTTTTTTACCGAAAGCTTCACAGGATCTTATTTCATAACAGCCGCTTCGGTTGGAAGAACTAAACCATCGTAATAATCGGAATACACTTTTGTGAATTCGGCTCCAAAGAATACAATCATTGCAGAATACGAGGTCCATAATAGAATAAGAACAATGGAGCCTGCTGGACCGTATCCTAATCCAGGGCTTGCTTTGCCAAAGTATAACCCCAATGCCGACTCGCCTAGCGCAAATAATACCGATGTGAAAAATGCCCCAATCCATACGGAATGCCATTTGACTTCAGCATCGGGCAGTATCTTAAACATCAATGCAAACAGTACGGTAATAATAGTTAGAGAAAGGAAAAAGTTGAGAAACTTAAACAGAAACAACGATGAATCGGACCAGTATTGCTGCACCCATGAGCCAAGAGCGGCGATTAACGAGGACATTACCAGCGAAATGAGCAACAGAAAAGCAACCGACAAAATCAATCCGAACGAAAACAACCTAGTTTTAAGAAATGACCAAATGCCAGATATGGAAGCTGATGCTTTTACCTCCCAAATAATATTTATCGATTTTTGAAGTTCAACGAATACGGCAGTGGCTCCAATTATTATCGTTGCTAGTCCTATTATGGTGGCCCATACCGAACTTTTACTTTTAACGGACATCATTATCATGGACTGGATTTGATCCGCCACATCGCTGCCCATAGCTCCAGCAATTTGTGCGTGCAGGTGACCACTAACCGCATCGGCACCAAAGAAATAACCGGCAAGAGCAAGCACCACAACTAATAATCCGGGAATGGCAAATATTGCGTTGTAAGCAATAATGGCTCCTTGACGAAAAGGATCGCGGTTATACCATTTCTTTACAGTGGTTAAAAGTATTGTGCCTAACTTGTTAAATCGCAATTTCATAAATATTAATGTTCAGCTGTAGCTACTTCTTGTCAATATTTTTGGGCTTATCGTCGGTCTTAGTAAAGATTTTTTCAACAAGATTCTTCTTGTTGAATTTTTCGAGCGCATCAACTGAGGATAAGTTTATTTGATAATCAATTGCCGGTTTAATTGCCTGTATAAATGCGTTGCGCAGTAGCCCCAGTGCTGCATACCAAGTATTCACCGTGGTTTTCTCAAGGTTTCCCTCCATAGGGATTTTTGTAGCGATCTGTCCCTCTTCTGGATTCTTTAGGATAACTGCGGCTGTGCCAACAATCCCTTCCCATATTTTATTACCGAAACTGTCGTTCTTATCTTCAGGGCCAACAACATCAAGATCCTTGATTATGGGCTTTACGTAACCAATAAACCGTTGGTCTTTGCTCGCGAGTTCGGTATATAAACCAAATGTTCCCTTGTTTACATCAATGGATGCATAGGCTTGGAATAAATCATTCAAATCGGGAAGGTTGGTATTTGCCAATTCTGCGTTCATATCAAAAGATGGGTAAATGGCCATTGGATCCATCTTCATTTTAAAGGTTAAATCGCCCCCATATAGATTCGCATTGGCTACCACGGTGGCTGGAAGTGATGCAGTATCCTTAACACTGGTAAGATTTTGAGCAAGGATGTGGACTTTGTCCAACCATATATTTACGGTAGGTGTCGATGTGGAATCGATATACTGTATTTTGCCGTTATGTACTACTAATCGATTAATTTTTAGAGGCATAAATGATTTCAGAACTTTCCGGAAGTCGTTGGTGTCTTTTTGAATATCTGCTGGCTCTACTTTGTCTTTTGTAAACCGGATTACCGGATTTAAAGCATCCACTTCGCCAACAAGCTGTCCTTGAAGCAACGATGTCCATTCTACCGAAAGATCAATTGCCTTTGAAGAAATAAATGGTGTTCGATCCTTCGATGTGGTATCTACTTTGTCTATATGAAAATCTTTTAACACATAAGCACCTCTTAGGAGCGAAATATCAATATTGTCGATGTGGCCCCAATAGCCATGCATACGGGCTAGCGTTTTGTTTGCATAGTGCAGCACCACAAATGGTAATGCAATACGGATCATAATAAAAAAGGAAATTACAGCAGCTAAGATTATCCATTTTTTCTTGCTAGTTGGCTTCGATCCGAACAATTTCATCGTATGAATTTAGGGGTAATTAATAGCAATAGTGGTGGGTTTCGTATGCCCGATAGTTTTATGCGAAGTCTATTTTTTGCCTCTGATTACTCTGATGAGAACGGAAATAATCGCTAAAACCAATAACAAGTGTATAATTGCACCAAGGTGAAAAACAAAAAAACCAAGAGCCCAGATAATTAGTATAACAATGGCTAATACATAAAGTAGATTGGTCATGATAGGCGTTTTAGTAAAAATATGTAAGTGTTATTACCCAGCAAAGGTCGGTGTCTTTGAAAGGAAAAGAGTTATACAATTAATGAAATTAGTTGTATAATTCCCACAATTATAAGGAGCCGATCAAAGTTTTCGAGTCAATCGGCTATAGGAAGGAGACGTGTTGCCCTATATTTTTTTTAACGAACGCCTAAACCACTATTGTGGCTGCAACACAATTGCAATAAAACTGAGGTTGTTTCTTTTTGACAATGATTTAGAGATCAGAATCGTGCTTGTAGATAAAGTGCATTAATCTTAAGCAATTAAAGATTTTCATATAGGCGAAGCCTGTTTTTAAGTGTAGTAATTTCGTCCTGCATATCAACTATTCGCTGCAAAAGGTGAGTGATGGTGTCAATGCCTTCTAAGTTAATATCCAGCTCGTAATAGAGCCGAATAATTTTTTCGATTTGCTCGAGCTGGCTCACATGAATATATCCAGTTTCTTGAATGGTTGTAATCTCGATCAATCCGGTTTCTTGCAGCAAACCGATAAATGAAATCTCAACGTTGTGGCTGGCGCAGAATTCATCTGCAGGTATCAACTTTTTCATCAGATTAGTCTTTAGGGTTGAGATTTGCCAGTTCAGAAAATAGTTCCTTTTGCTTTTCGGTTAAATTCGTTGGAATCTTGATGGCGTAGGTTACATAAAGATCACCAAATTGCCCCTTACTTTTATAAACCGGAAATCCTTTACCGCTCAATTTCACCTTGCTTCCACTCTGGGTTCCCGCCTTTACATTCAATTTTACTTTTCCGCTTATGGTATTGATAGTGATTTCGCCGCCTAGCACGGCGGCGTATAAATCAACATCAACATTCATGTATAAATTATGGCCCAAGCGTTTAAAAACAAGATGGTCGGCAATTTTAAAAGTGATGTACAGATCGCCATTTGGTCCTCCGTTATTTCCATCACCGCCATGCCCCGCAATTTTAATAATTTGTCCGTTTTCAATTCCGGCCGGGATTGTAATCCTTATATTACTTCCGTTTACTGTTAACGTTTGTTTGTGGGTTTCATACGCATCCAACAAATTGAGACTGATTTCGGCATTGTAATCTTCGCCGCGATATTGCATCTGCCTGCTTCTGCCTGCATTTGGAGACCCACCAAACATGGATTCGAAAAATCCAGAAAAATCCCCTGAGAATTGCGATCCTGATGATCCTGATCTCTGATGCGATGCTTGCTGCTGCCGTTGTCCGGCACTCTCGAACTGATCGGCATGTTGCCAATCCTTTCCATATTGATCGTATTTTTTTCGCTTTACAGGATCACTCAAAACCTCATTGGCCTCATTGATTTGCTGAAAATTCATTTTCGCATCCTTGTCGTTTGGATTCAAATCGGGATGATGCTTTCGGGCAAGTTTGCGATAGGCATTTTTAATTTCCTTGTCAGTCGCCTTTTTATCAATTCCCAGAATCTTATAATAGTCTACGAATGTCATATAACTTTTGAATTGAGTAATCAGTATTTAAGGAGTGGAATGGATAGACGCTTATCTAACACCTTTCCACTCCAATTAGTTTACTAGTACCGAACCTTTAAGGCAATTTTTCCAAAAGATTTAAATTCTTCACTATTAGTAAAGATAGCACGTCCCTTTTTCGAAATGACTTCCCATGCCATTTCACTGGTAATATCGTCAATTACGCCAGGAAGAGTAACATCCTTTACCAAATGAAATGAAGATTGGTCATCCATTATCACCGCTTGATGATAATCTTCATGAGTAATCAGTAAATCACCTCTTCCTGATTGAACAGCAAGAAATATTTCCGCTAAATCGGTAAGAACTTTCCCATGACCTGCGGCCTCCTTCATTTCATGAATGGCTTTAACCCTCATTTCATTCTTTACTTCACTTACTATTTTCCATGATTCGGTAGCCAAAGAAAGACTATTCGAGTTGTTGAAATTCAAACTAACATTCCCGTAATAGATAGAAGGTTTATCGGCAACTCGCATCAGCTGGCTCCAATTACTTTCAGTGCAAATCACAACAATATTCATATCCGTTTTATTCTGAATTTTCACCAATGCTTTGTCGATATTGTTGAAAAAATCACGGATATAATTATCGATCTGTTTACTATCTATTGCTTTATCCTGATCGATTAAGAAATGTGGATTTTTGTCGAACGGAAAGTCTTTATCGGAAATTTCTCCCACGATACGATCATTTATGGCGTGCAATAAGCGAACATCCGATTGTGAAAGTACCATGATAAGATAATCTTCATCTCGGTTAAAATCCTTAATCAGAGGTTTTATTACAAAATTTTCGGCTACCGAGACTACATTTTGACGCGTCGGCCACGATGATTTTACGATTTCTGTTGTAGTATTGGAGAGTAAGATATGAAGACTATCCAGTAAAGAATTAAAATCAATTTGCTCCTGAATATTTTCAATTTTATTCAGCAGATTTTTTATATCAAAATGCCCAAATTCCTTAACCACATTATCGTTTGCTTTCTTTATTAGTTTTTGAAATTCGACAATGTCTTTTTGATTGTCGGAAAAATTTCGGTGCGTATTCATTGAAATGGTTACACATGGGTTGCTTCTCTCGGAAGCCAGTCTTTCTAATTTATCTTTTTGCATCGTTTGGATTTTTCGATTTACCGCATCTGGCGGGGCAGAAATGTTGTATTTTTAACAACAATACAAAGTTAAATGAAGGGTGATTTAGGATGTTACAAAACTTTAGTGAAAAGTTACATCTTTCCCACATTAGCTGCAAAGCATAATCGTGATGTGTGAATGTTGTAACTTATATTTCGAATAGTGTAATTACGCTGACTACAAAACACACCAACTTTACAAAATTTGAATCGCGACAGAAATCATGAAATTTGCTTAATACAAACAATTTAATTTTCGGGTTACATGAAGATAATTTTGAGAGTTTTAATTGGAATATTTGTGCTGGTGCTGGTTACGATTATTGTAAACGCATTCGTTGTGGAGCCTTGGGTCCAGAAAAAAATGGAAACTGCGTTTAATGAAACGACTGCTGATTATAACCTGAAAATAGGAAGGGTTCATCTGTCAGTCTTCAGACCTGAAGTGGAAATTGAAGATATTGTAATTCAATCAATCCATGAAAAGAATGGGGTGCCTAGTTTGACGGGTATGATCACATCTGTAAAAATTATAGGGATCAATCTCCGCAAAGCGATATTCGACAAGGATATTGAAGTGAGTGAAGTAAATATATCTAAAAGTAGTATAGTTGGACAAATTCTGTTTGAAAAGCAAACAAAAGCGCCAAAAATTTCGACATTAAACATCAGGATAGATCGCCTTATTTTTGATAAACTGGGGGTGGATATTAAGGATAGCTCTTCCCTAAGTGAGTATGTATTAAAAGATGCCATATTTAAAGCATACGACTTGCATATTGAAAAACGAGACACATTTACGACCAAAATCATAAGTAAATTTGATTTTGACGTAGAGGCGTTTGATGGAGTATCTGCTGATAGTATGTATACTTATAAGGCCATAGGTCTCAATTACTCGGGAAATAAAAATGTTTTGTCTGTTAGCCATTTTTCCATTCATCCGAACTACAAAGATTACGAATTCACCTCCCTTTATCAGTTTCAGACAGACCGAATTGAAGCCGATTTAAATGCAATTAACTTCTATGAATTTTCGGTTCCTGATTATCTCAAAACCGGTTCTCTGATATGTTCATATATTGAAATAGGAAAAATGGATATAAATGCTTTTCGCGACAAGCGTAAACCCTTTAAGCATATAAACAAGCCTGCATTTCAAGATATGATTTACAACTATCCCGGAAAGATCGATATTGATTCA
This sequence comes from Williamwhitmania taraxaci, assembly GCF_900096565.1. Classification (NCBI taxonomy): domain Bacteria; kingdom Pseudomonadati; phylum Bacteroidota; class Bacteroidia; order Bacteroidales; family Williamwhitmaniaceae; genus Williamwhitmania; species Williamwhitmania taraxaci. Next base: position 16,084 of record NZ_FMYP01000064.1, on the reverse strand, counting down.
ATCGCGTTTTTAGCAGGGAATATAGGCTATACAGAACACGCTGAGAAGGCATCTGAGCCGGGAAACATACAATTTAATCAGTTTAATGCAAGGCTTTACAAGATCACTAACGATACCATTTATAAAACTAAAAAGGCATTTATGGAATTGAAGACGGAGGCCATGCTAATGGGAAAGTCGGAAATAGTAATCGCATTAAAATCACAAATATTTAACACAAGTAATACCTTCACAGTAGATTGCAGTATTTCGAAAATGAAAATAAGCGATTTACGCTCTATGCTTGAAAATAATGCGCGTATAAATGTCCCCTCGGGTATTATTGATGGAATGAAATTCAACTTCACGGCAAACAATACGAAAGCATTGGGTAAGATGACTTTTCTTTACCATGGATTGGATTTTACAGCTAAAAACAAACAAACTGATAAAAAGGGAGTCAAGGCCTGGATTCTCTCATTACTTGGCGACAAGATAATATTGGATTCAAATCCACTCCCGGGCGAGCAGATAAGAATCGGAATCATAGACCAAGAAAGAGACCCGGAACGATTTCTGTTTAATTACTGCGCTAAATCAATTTTTTCAGGAATCAAACAAAGCGTTAATAAGACTTCAGGAAAATAAAAACCGGAAAAGTAAATACCTTCTACTTCTTAAACGTCACTGGGTTTGCCAGATTCTCATATTTTATGAGTTTTAAATTGACAACTCCCGCAATGCGAATGGCCATCTTTACCTGTACTGGGATACAATTATCATCGTCGGTAAACCAAACGGTTAGGTCATCGGCTCGCTTAAACATCCGCCCCACTTCCACAAGAGGACAAATTTTATGACATTTAACTTTCCCAAAATTGGTTTGGATAGTTTCTTTACCCTTGTAAATAAATCGAAGCGGAAATACTTCATCGGAAAAAAACATATTCAGCAACAGCGAATCACCTTCCGAAATTTTTGAAAAATCGATTCGTCTAATGTAATACATGGTCGAGGATAAATCGAGAATCTTTTGGGGAACAGGATGAGTTCCGCTCGATTTTGAGGTTACCATTCTACCTTTCTGGTCGTATGTTACATCGTTGGTTCTGGTGTAATGTCCTTCCTTTATATTACTAATCTGCTTGTATGGCAGGTTAGTTTCTTTATCGAACCAGCTCTCATAAATATCTTTCACGCCATAAAGCGTTTCGGCCAATCCAGTAGTTTGAACAATGGTTGATGAATGGAAAACCGATTTATTATTGTATAAATCTTCGGAAAGTATCAATGTTCCTATTCCGGCTGAAATAAAACCATACTTGAGTTGAAAAGTTAGTACTTCACCCGCTTTAAAAGCGTTATTTTTTTTAATTGGTGGATTGAATATTTCCTGACCATCGACTGCAATAGTCAACTGCAAAAGGAGGAGGAGAAAACATGTGCGAACTACCATATCTCGAAGTTTCAATTTGAATAATCTATTAGCGGTACAAAGGTTAAGCAAATTGTTGAGTGAATTGTTGCAAAATTAATGAATTAAGTTACATAATTCACACCTTTTCAAAATAGTTGAAGGAGATAAGACCATTGTCATATTCTCCAGTAATATTAAATGCTTTGAATCGCGGCAATGACTCTGAATCTTCGGTTCAGAATTATCCCTCCTACCCAAAGCGTATCATCATCGGGTTGAGCAAGAATGATTGGATGCGGAAACTTTAGTTAATAATTGCACCCTTGATATCTTTTTTTAATCATTCTGCACCTCCTAACTCAGTGCAATTAGCCTTTTTAACGTATTCAAAATGTGGCAATAATGTAACATATTTTTAAAAAAGTGTAACAACTTAAACGGATTTAATGCATAACCTTACCATTTAACTATAGAGAACTAATTCATACTAAAACAGTTAATAAGTTCCTGCCACTTTGCTTACTATGAATTACTTGCCACTTTTTTGATATAAACTCGGTGAAATTATGAAAGTAGTGTTTTCAAAAATAAACAAATCATTACATAACCTGAAGACCCATATATGGGAAAAGGATATTTTAAATAAGTACACTAACGGAGAACCACTGTTGAACTCGGAACTTTACAGCGCCGAACAAATGGAGCAGCATGGCAAAACTTTGGCTGGGTTGCATATTTTGGGTCCAAAATCCAAACCCGACCAGCACCTGCTTTCGCGTCTTGCAGAAAACGAAACTATCCTGATTAAAGTTCACGATATAGTTTATGAGGCAGTTAAGAATGAAATGCTGATTACCCCTGCCGCCGAATGGCTGCTCGATAATTTTTATTTAATTGAAGAACATATACGTACCGGAAAAAGGCATTTTCCAAAAAGGTACAGCAAAGAGCTGCCAAAGTTGCTCGATGGCAAATCGGACGGGCTTCCACGTGTTTACGATATTGCTAAAGAAATAATATCTCATGGCGAGGGGCATGTAGACCCTATAAATTTGCGTCGATTTGTAACTTCTTACCAATCAATTACTCCATTAAAATTGGGTGAACTTTGGGCTATTCCCATAATGCTAAGGTTGGCCATTATCGAGAACCTTCGCCGTGTTGCGGTAAGAATTGCTGCCGGTCGAGCCGACAGAGATCTAGCCAATTCGTGGGTCGACAGAATGACGGAAACCGCTGATAAAGATCCAAAAAATTTGATTCTATTGGTTGCCGACATGGTAAGGTCTGAGCCGCCAATGACAACACCTTTTGTTTCGGAATTTGTAAGGCGATTACAGGGCCGTGGTCCAGCCTTGGCATTTCCATTAACATGGATTGCACAACAACTGTCCGAATCGAATCAAACAATAGCCCAGCTAATCCAATTTGGATCTCAGGAACAGGCAGCCGACCAAGTTTCTATCAGCAATAGTATTGGTAGCCTTCGTCTAATAAGCGCTTTGGATTGGCGCGAATTTGTGGAATCGATGAGTCAAGTTGAGCATGTGCTCCTCGATGACCCATCGAAAGCATACCACTTAATGGATTTTAGCACTCGCGACCATTATCGGCACGTAGTTGAAAGAATTGGAAAATACTGTAACTATTCTGAAATTGAAGTAGCGCATAAAGCCATTGAACTTGCAAAAAATAGTGCTGGAATCAATGGGGTGGATGATCGTAAGTCTCATGTTGGGTTTTACCTCATCGACAAGGGCTTACCTCAACTTGAAGCCTTGGTAAATGTTAAACTGCCTTTACCTTCAGTGTTTAGGAAGATTGCTAACAGGGTTCCACTATTCTTGTACCTGGGTTCGATTGCTCTTTTAACATTTGGCTTAAGTCTCTGCCTTTTAGTAAAGGCTCAAAGTAACGGAATAGGTAGCTGGCACATTTGGGTTTTAGGTTTACTGCTGGTTTTTTGCTGTAGTTATTTGTCAATGGCTCTTGTAAACTGGCTAGTTACACTTTTTGCAGATCCATCTCCATTGCCGCGCCTCGATTACGCTAAAGGTATTCCTCCAGAATTTCGAACCATGGTTGTAGTGCCAACTATGATTACAAGCCCCCATAACATTGATAATTTACTAGAAGCTCTTGAAGTAAGGTATTTAGCAAATCAGAATAAAAACCTGCACTTTGGCTTACTAACCGATTTTAAAGATGCCGCACAAGAAACACTAGAGGAAGACAATTTGCTTGTTCAACTTGCAGTAAATGGGATTATAGCGTTAAATGAAAAATACCCTGGTGATGATAAGGATACGTTTTTTCTCTTCCATCGCCCTAGGAGATGGAATCCAACGGATAAGATATGGATGGGCTATGAGCGAAAAAGGGGGAAACTATCCGACCTGAACTCTTTGTTTCGGGGTGGTCCAAAAAATTTGTTTACGCACATAATTGGCAATACAGAGGTTTTAAATAAAATAAAATATGTAATTACGCTCGACACCGACACTCAATTACCGCGCGACTCGGCTCGTCAATTCGTTGGGGCCATGTCGCATCCGCTAAACAAACCAAAATACGACACAAAAAAACAGCGTGTAACGGAAGGGTATAGCATTCTGCAACCAAGGGTTGCTGTAAGTTTACCGGGCACAAACCGGTCGAGATATGCAAAACTCTTCGGCAACGAGCCAGGTATCGATCCATACACTCGTGCAATTTCCGACGTGTATCAGGATTTATTTGGTGAGGGTTCCTTTATTGGTAAAGGCATTTACGATGTCGATTCGTTTGAGCAAGCGCTAAAGGGTCGATTCGCGGAAAACAGAATTCTGAGTCACGATTTGCTGGAGGGCTGCTATTCCCGGGCAGGTTTATTAAGCGATGTTCTCCTATTTGAAGAATACCCAGCCAACTATGTCACCGATGTAAACCGTCGACATAGATGGATAAGAGGAGACTGGCAATTGCTCCCTTGGCTTTTACCCTATATACCTAAGGTGAATAATGCGCCACGAAAAAACCCTCTTTCGCTACTGTCGTGGTGGAAAATTCTCGATAATCTGAGGCGAAGTGTAGTTCCGGTAGCACTATTAACTATTTTGCTACTTGGTTGGACTATTTTGTTATCGCCATTGTTCTGGACACTAATTGTAATCGGAATCATTCTAATTCCCACACTAATTACTTCGGTTTTTCAAATTTTTCAGAAACCAAAGGATGTGCTCCTAATTCAGCATTTTAACGCAATTAAGCAGGCAATAATCCGACAGCTGTTTCAGGCAGCATTTATTCTTGTCAGCCTTCCTTTCGAAGCGTTTTATAGCATGGATGCCTTGCTGCGAACTTGCTGGAGATTATTGATCTCAAAAAAACGACTGCTCGAGTGGAAATCTGCAGATAGCAACGATCGCCAAAAAGGGAATCAACTTTATGAATCGTTTCGTACCATTTGGGTATCGCCCATAATAGCAATTCTGTCGGCAACTTATCTTTCAATATTCCAACCGTTAACACTTGCAATGGTTTGGCCTATAATAGGGCTTTGGTTCGTTTTTCCGGCTATTGCATGGTGGATCAGCAAACCCCTTGTACCTTATGTAGCAAAGCTGAGCAATAAGCAGCATCTTTTTCTCAGGAAGTTGTCCCGTAAAATATGGTACTTCTTTGAAACATTTGTTGGGCCCGACGATAACTGGCTACCCCCCGATAACTATCAGGAGGAACCTATTTCGGTAATAGCCCATCGAACTTCGCCTACAAACATTGGCCTTTCGCTTCTAGCAAACCTGTCGGCTTACGACTTTGGCTATATTATGACCGGTGAACTACTTAACCGTATTTCGAACGCCTACGGAACAATGAATATAATGGAGCGCCATCTGGGGCACTTCTACAACTGGTACGACACTCAAACTTTACAGCCGTTAAGGCCTCTATATGTTTCGTCGGTCGACAGCGGCAACCTAGCGGGTCATTTGCTTACGCTTCAGCAAGGGCTAATCAGTTTGCCCAACAATTCGATTCTTGGGCTCCGGCTTTTTGAAGGGATAAACGATACGCTACAAGTTCTAACTGAACAATCGGGAAAATCGCATGCGGCCGAATTTGCTCTATTTCAAAAACATATAGCAGCAGTTTTAAAGGTACAGCCTGTTACACTTACTCATTTGCAAAAAAGTTTGAAAAATCTCGTAGAAGCTTCTACTGAGATTGCAAATAAAGCAAACTCTGATGTGCAATTTGGTGCGTGGGCTCATATTCTTTTAAAACAGTGTAAAGCAGCCCTCGACGAACTAGAGTACTTGGTTCCGTGGATTTTGCACCCTGCATTCCCAGATATAGCGAACAAGTACCCAGAGTTGAATGCAATTCCAACATTACAGCAAATTGCCACAACTAATGTAGAAAAATACACCACTTATGAACAGCTTGTTTCAGATAAAGTAAGCGGGCTTGAGTTGAATGATGATTTAATCGATTTTCTCAAAAGAGCCGTTGAAATTGCAAAGGAAAGAATCGATATTATTGGCTCAATCGCCAAACAAACAGCAAACTTTGCTGTAATGGATTACGATTTTATTTACGACAAGTCAATTCATTTGCAAGCCATAGGTTACAATGTTGAAGACCAGAAAAGCGATTTAAGCTACTACGATTTATTAGCATCAGAAGCTCGCTTGTCAAGCTTTGTGGCTATTGCTCAGGATAAAGTTCCGCAGGAAAGTTGGTTTGCGCTTGGGCGACTTCTTACAACCGTTAACGGCGACCCTGTTTTGCTATCGTGGAGCGGATCGATGTTTGAATACCTTATGCCTCTTTTAGTGATGCCGACATATGAGAATAGTTTGCTTTATCAGACCTGCAAAGTAGCAGTTGAACAGCAAATTGAATACGGAAAAGTAAGAGGTGTTCCATGGGGTATTTCAGAATCGGGGTACAATAACGTTGATGTGAACCTTAACTACCAGTATAGGGCATTTGGTGTTCCAGGCCTAGGGCTAAAAAGAGGGCTCTCGGATGATTTGGTTATTGCACCCTATGCAACAGCAATGGCACTCATGGTTAAGCCCAAAGAGGCTTGTGAAAACCTTGAACGATTAGCCGATGAAGGTAACATGGGTGAATATGGTTTCTACGAAGCGATTGATTACACACCTATTCGCTTACCACGAGGCCAATCGAAAGTTGTTGTAAAATCGTATATGGCGCACCATAAGGGAATGAGTTTTCTCTCCTTGGCTTACGTTTTACTCGATTGCCCAATGCAAAAGAGATTTGAGGCAGAACCAATATTTCAGGCCACAATGCTCTTGCTTCAGGAAAGAATTCCAAAGGCAACAGCCTCTTTTCAGAGTACGTTAAACGAAATAAGCACCCGCACAGTTCTTAATAACCCCGAAATGCCCCTTAGGGTATTCACCACGCCAAACACGCCATATCCAGAAGTTAAGCTTCTTTCGAATGGGGGAATGTATAAGGTAATAATTACGAATGCTGGTGGAGGATACAGCCATTGGAAAGATATTGCTATAACCCGATGGCGCGAGGACAGCACCTGCGATAATTGGGGTACTTTTTGCTATATTCGTGATGCTGAAAACGGGAATTTTTGGTCAACGGCATTTCAGCCTACACTTAAGCATCCCGATAAGTATGAGGTCATATTTTCGGAAGGACGGGCAGAATTTCGTCGTCGAGACTATAATATTGACACACACACCGATATTGTTGTATCTCCTGAAGACGACATAGAACTACGAAGGGTTAAGATAACAAATCGTTCTCGTACAAAGAGAATTATCGACATTACCAGCTATGCTGAAGTAGTTCTCACGACAAACGCCGCCGACTTATCGCATCCTGCATTCAGCAACCTTTTTGTGCAAACAGAAATTATTCACCAACGACAGGCAATTTTGTGCACCCGTCGACCTAGATCAGCCGATGAAAAATTGCCATGGATGTTTCATCTGATGGCCGTTCATGGGGCGGAAATTCGGAATATTACCTACGAAACCGATCGTATGCAATTCATTGGGCGCGGAAACTCTCTTGCTTCGCCAGCCGCAATGACTAATTCTAAACCACTTACAGATAGCGAGGGTTCAGTACTCGACCCCATTGTTGCCATTCAGTATAGCATTATACTTGAGCCTGGGGCAATGGCATCAATTGATATAGTAACAGGAATTAGCGAGTCTCGCGATGGAGCATTATATCTTGTTGAGAAGTATCAGGATAAACAGATAGCAACCCGCGTTTTTGAACTTGCATGGACACATAGCCAGGTGATTCTTCGTCAAATTAATGCCACCGAATCGGACGCTCAACTTTACAGCCGGCTTGCCAGTTCAATAATTTTTGCAAACTCACAACTTCGGGCTGAGCCAGAAATTATTGAGAAAAATCGACGAGGGCAGTACGGTCTTTGGGGGTATGCAATCTCGGGCGATTTACCAATTGTGCTACTGCAAATTGAAGATCCAACTAACATTAATCTTGTGCGGCAACTTGTTCAGGCGCACACATACTGGAGTTTAAAAGGTCTGGCTGTTGATCTTGTAATTTGGAACGAAGACCATGCTGGTTATCGTCAGCTACTGCAGGAGCAAATTATAGGGCTAATAGCTACTGGAATAGGTCATAACGTCCTTGACATACCAGGAGGAATATTTGTACGCTCGGCTGACCAAATATCAAACGAGGATCGTATTTTATTCCAAACAGTTGCCCGAGTTATTATTAGCGATACCCGCGGAACCCTTGCCGAGCAAATAAATCGCTTTAGCCCAATGGCTTCGCAGGTACCATACTTAAAACCAACCCGAGCATACAAGCCCAACCCTCAGCCGGAAGTTATGCTACCGCGGCAAGATCTGATTTTCTATAACGGGCTTGGTGGATTTACTTCCGATGGTCGAGAATATGTAATTACAATATCGAAGGATAAAGTAACACCTGCACCTTGGGTAAATGTTTTGGCAAATGCCAATTTTGGAACTGTAATTTCGGAGAATGGACTCGCCTACACTTGGGCTGAAAACGCCCACGAGTTTCGACTATCGCCATGGTATAACGACCCAGTAACTGATTCGAGCGGCGAGGCCATGTATATCCGTGACGAAGAAACAGGCCATTTTTGGTCGCCAACACCGCTAACCGACAGCGAATCGAAACTTTACTTAACACGCCACGGTTTTGGTTACAGCGTATTTGAGCATAATGAAGGTGGCATTGTTAGCGAACTATGGGTTTATGTTGCAACAGATGCTTCGGTAAAGTTTTCAGTATTAAAAGTAAAAAACTTATCGGTTAGGCCATGCAAACTTTCAGCGACAAGTGTTGTAGAATGGGTATTAGGAGATATGCGACATAAAAATGCAATGCATATTAACACTAGTGTCGATTTTAACAGTAATGTAATATTTGCAGTAAACCCCTATAGCCCAGAGTTTTCTTCTCGGGTAGCTTTTCTTCAGACCGACGAAGCAGTTTGCTATACTACCTGCGACCGTAAAGAGTTTTTAGGCCGCAATGGTTCTCTTAAAAGGCCAGCAGCGATGCTGCGTTCTCGCCTTTCGGGGAAAAAGGGCGCTGCGCTCGATCCCTGTGCAGCCATACAGGTTCCATTTGATCTTGCTGTTGGGGAGGAGCGTGAAATTATATTCAGACTTGGTGCAGGCACGAGCAAGGAAGATGCTAACAGCACTATTAACCGTTTTCGCGGTTCAAGGGCTGCATATACAGCACTTGAGGCTGTATGGCACTATTGGAGCCAAACACTTGGCACTATTCAGGTGGAAACGCCCGATCTATCGCTAAATGTTCTGGCTAACGGATGGCTTGTATACCAAACTTTGGCATGCCGAATTTGGGCGCGCAGCGGCTATTACCAGTCGGGGGGAGCATTTGGTTACCGCGATCAACTGCAGGACGGAATGTCCTTACTCTTTGCCAAGCCCGATATTCTACGCAACTTACTTCTGCTATTTGCAAGCCGACAGTTTCCTGAGGGTGATGTCCAGCACTGGTGGCATCCTCCTGTAGGCAGGGGTGTTCGTACGCATTGCTCCGACGACTACCTCTGGCTACCACTGGCTACCTGTCGCTACGTAAAAGGAACTGGCGATACCGGAGTTTTGAACGAAGAAGTATATTTTATTGATGGTCGCATGGTGAAGCCAGAGGACGATTCATACTACGATCTACCAAATCGCTCGGCAGAGAAAACTACCCTATATAATCATTGTAAAAAATCAATACAGCATGGCCTTAAGTTTGGCGACCATGGACTCCCACTTATTGGAACCTGCGACTGGAACGATGGGATGAATATGGTAGGGCATAAGGGTAAGGGCGAAAGCGTTTGGCTTGGCTTCTTTCTTTTCGAAGTCCTAAATCAATTTATCGAACTTGCTCAAACTAAAGAAGATTTTGAGTTTGTTGAACAATGTAAAAATGCGGCTATAGAGATTCAACAAAATATTGAAAAAAATGCATGGGATGGAGAGTGGTACCGCCGCGCCTACTTCGACAGCGGAGAACCGCTCGGGTCGTCGGGCAACGAGGAATGCCAAATTGATTCCATTTCGCAAAGTTGGTCGGTCCTTTCGGGAGTGGGCAGCAAAGAACGGACGCTAATTGCAATGGAATCGGCCAATAAAAGGCTTGTTCAGCGTGAGCAAGGGTTTGTTCAATTGCTCAACCCACCTTTTGATAAATCGAACCAGAACCCCGGTTATATCAAGGGATACGTTCCGGGAGTAAGAGAAAACGGGGGACAGTACACCCATGCAGCCATTTGGTTGGCAATGGCTTTCTCAAAATTAGGCGACAACGAAAAAGCCTACGAAATTCTATCAATCATTAACCCGATTAACCATACCAGAACCCCAGATGGGGTTGAAAGGTATAAAGTTGAACCATACGTAATGGCTGCCGATGTGTATGCCCTTTCGCCTCATATTGGTAGGGGTGGATGGACTTGGTACACGGGATCGTCTAGCTGGATGTATAGGCTTATAATGGAATCGGTGCTCGGATTAAAGCTTGAAGTTGATAAACTATTTGTTAACCCTAAAGTGCCTTCCGACTGGGAAATATTTAAGATTCATTACCGCTTCAAAGAAACAAGGTATCAGATTGTGGTAACTCAGGTGCATGAAGGAAAAGTTAGGCAAACCATAAAACTTGATGGAGCTGAAAGTAACATCAATTACATTAACCTGGTAAACGATGGGAAGGAGCATCTTGTAGAGGTGAAACTTTACAGGGAAGGTGTGTAAAATCACCTTTCTTGAAGTGTGTTTTGGAGGTTACAAATGATATTAATTGCTTATGATTACAGAAATAGTTGGTGACTTTAAGGAGGATATCAATTATTTTAGGGCAAAGGGTTGAAGAGAATATGGACACTGCTTGAAAGCAACCCATCAGCAAAACCCCTTTTAGATGAGCAATAGTATTAATAAAAAGGAGATAGCCATTAGGCTATCTCCTTTTTAATTTAAACGCATTTGCAAGTAAGAGTGCAAGTGATTCCATTTCTAGTCACAAGACCTGAATTATCGGGAGAAGTGGGCTATCACTATTTGAAGTTAAGTCCAATTGCTAGAAAAGTATTGTCCTGTCTAAAGTCTCTACTGGATACTTTTGCATTTTTGTAATTGTTGCAAAAGTTACAATTGAGTGAAAACATGATTTTCAAAAATCTTTAAATCTTTTCATTTGTATGCCTGATTCGATTTGCCCGTACCCGGATAAATATTTTGATAATCTCATTTACAAACAGCGGAACCAAACCTAAAGAAATCGCAATTAACCAACCTCTCAAATCAAGCATTTGCAAATGAAATGCCCTTTGCATAAATGGAACCATGATAACCATTAGCTGTAACAGAACACCCAATACAATTGCTCCTACTAGGTATTTATTGGTGAATATCCCAATCTGGAAAATTGATTTTGAGCTGTTTCTGACAGCAAGCGAGAAAAACATCTGGCACAATACTAGTACCATGAAAGCCATGGTCCGGGCATATTCAACCGTGTTTACTGGAGCTGATTTGTCAAACGGGCTGAATCCATGTTCGTAATAACCGTACCAAAAAGCGAGGATTGTTAGCGCACCAATTAACATACCACCAAGAATAATATGAAATCCCGCTCCTCCGGCAAAGAAACTTTCTTTTGCATCGCGTGGTTTTTCTTTCATCACATCGGGAGTTCCTGGATCCATACCTAACGCAATAGCAGGAAAAGAGTCAGTAATTAGGTTAATCCACAACAGTTGAGTAGCAATTAACGGGGCTGCTAAACCCATCATAAGCGTAACAAACATGGCAATTACTTCGCCCAAATTACACGTAAGCAAAAAGACAACGGCCTTTTTTATATTACTGTAGATATTCCGACCTTGTTCTATGGCTGAAACAATGGTTGCAAAATTGTCGTCCATCAGAATCATATCAGATGCACCTTTGGCCACATCGGTGCCAGTTATTCCCATTGCCACACCAATATCGGCAGCATTGAGCGAGGGGGCATCGTTTACTCCGTCGCCGGTCATGGAAACAATATTACCATGCGACTTGAGGGCATGCACAATTTTGACTTTGTGTTCGGGTGAAACCCTCGCAAACACACGATACTGTGTAATTTTTTCTGCGAGTTCTTTTTCCGAAAGATCATCTAACGCCTCGCCCGTAATAGATTGGTCAATAGAGTCAGCCATCCCCAGTTCGCGGGCAATGGCGAATGCGGTATTCTTATGGTCGCCAGTAATCATGATAGTAGTAATACCCGCAAGTTTTGCTTTTTGAATAGATTCTTTCACTTCAGGCCGAGGCGGGTCAATCATACCTACAAGCCCAACTAAAATGAGGTCTTTCTCCATTTCAGCACCTTCAATTACGGAATCAACCGGCTTATACCCCACGCCAAGCGTACGGAGTGCATTGTCCGACATTATCTCCGCTGCATCGAGATATCTTTTTTTGTGCTCTTTGGTAATCGGAATTACTTGCCCTTTTTCTAAAACTCGTGTTGAAATTTTAATAAGATTACCGATTGCCCCCTTTGTATAAACCGTAAATTCTTTGTTTTCTTGGTATAGTGTTGACATTAATTTCCGATCGGAATCGAAAGAAAGCTCACTGGCACGACTGGCCTGAGTGTTTAATTTCTTTCTATCAATTCCCAAATCATCTCCAAGAAGGAGTAATGCAATTTCTGTTGGATCGCCTGTGCCTTTGCTGTTTTCGTAAGTTGCATCTGAGTTCAGTATCATGGCTTTGGCAAGCAATTTCGCATCGTCGGTAGCACTGTTTTTTGAATTACGCTCGACAACTATTTCACCCTCAAGGTTGAAATAAGTTTTTACGGTCATTTTGTTTTGGGTAAGTGTGCCTGTTTTATCGGAACAGATAATATTGACCGAACCAAGTGTTTCAACAGCAGGTAATTTCTTGATAACCGCCTTTCGCTTCGACATGCCCGTAACGCCAATGGAGAGAACAACTGCTACAATGGCTGCAAGCCCTTCGGGAATAGCCGCCACTGCTAGCGAAACCGACAAAATAAACATTTCGGCCAAATCGCGACCCTGAATTATTGCAATAACAAAAATGAGAACACATATTCCTATAGCAAACAATCCAAGTGATTTCCCTAGTTTATCTAACCTGATTTCCAACGGGGTTTTCTCCTTTTTTTCGGAATTGATGATATTGGCGATTTTACCTACTTCTGTATTCATGCCAGTTTCTACCACAACGCCAGCTCCTCTCCCACTGGTCACAAGGGTGGACATAAACGCCATATTAATACGGTCGCCCAATGGAGTTTTAAGGTCGCTATAAACTTGTTTTGCATCTTTATCGGCGGAAACAGACTCGCCAGTGAGCGCCGATTCCTCTATCTGAAGATTGGCAGACTCGATTAAACGAATATCAGCGGAGATGAAACGTCCGGCATCAAGAATGAGAATATCACCGGGAACAACTTCGTGTGAATTTACTTCTTTCACCTCGCCGTTTCGGCGGACAAGTGCTTTTGGAAACGACATTTTCTGAAGCGCCTCAATTGCCTTTCCTGCTTTCACTTCCTGTATAACGCCAAGAACAGCATTGGTTATTATGACCAAGATGATGATTGTGGCATCGACATACTCACCCATAATCAGGGTGATGACCACTGCCGCTAATAAAACATAGATAAGCCACTCCTGAAGCTGGGCAACAAAAAGTTGGAAGATGTTCTTTTTCTTTTTCGTAAGCAATTGATTCGCACCGTATTTTTTAAGACGGACTTTTGCTTCCTCATCTGAAAGGCCGGACAATGCATCAACATTTATTTCCTTAAGGACGTCTTCTATAGATTTGGAAAACCACATTTTCTGAGTTATAAATTATTCTTGATTTTTTTATTGAAAACATCTCTGCAAACTAAAAGCGGCTTAAGAAGATATATTTAAAAATAGCCCCCAAGTCATAAAACAATTCATCTGTTGATTTGCTAGTGAAATTGGATTTCATCGAAGCCATCATGTTTTATTTTGAACTTTTAGGATGCTCCAATTTGTATTTGTTCAACAGAGAATTCAGCGATTCATAATAGGCACTTAAGTTCTTCAGCGTAATTTCCACATTTTCTTCTGATGGGATTGTTGCAGGCATTTCTTCTAAAAAATCAGACAATTCAGGATACTGGTCCTTAATTGTCATTGTAACCTTTAGAATTTTTGCGTTCAAATCCTTTTCAATCTCTTTGTTGTTCATGGCCATAATTGTTTAGTGTCAAAATATTGCTGCCAGCCTGGTTTCCCAAGGCATTTCTTAGCTAGGAGACCCATCTCCCATTCTTATTTTCAGTTCGCCCAAATCATAGAGCAGGTCATCTACTCTCGGATTTGTCGAATTTATTTTCTACGATTCAACATATTCATTTTCTTGTTTCTCTTAATGTCGCCATTGATTTTTGAAAAGACTAAGTTAGGGTAAAGAGAAAGATAAAGTGTTACAGAACTTAGAGAAGAAATTACATCATTCACACCTTTACGAAAGGATAATAACATTGTCAATTCTTCATTGATGTTGGTTTTTTATTTAGGTAACGGGCAGCGCATGTCGTCGAAAAATGGCGTGCTTTTTAGTTCAACACTTTTTGCAGCATACAAATACATGGCAGCGCTCCAGGTTTGCCAGTCTTGTCCCATGGGTTTTCCATCCTGAGCTTTTATCCACTCGTTAAATCCAAAACCGAGTTCCTTGTTGCTCGTTATTTTGGTAAGATGAGTAAGGGCAACAAGTTTTTCCGTAGCAAGCGTGTATCTTTTGGCGGCAACCAAAGCGGCCACATAAAATCCACAGATAAATGGCCAGATACCGCCATTGTGATAGTCTCCGGGATTATTAAACAGTTTGTATCGCGGCAACCAGTCTGGATCTTCAGGTTGAATAAATGGGAAGAAATTTGGCGGCAGGTCGACTGCCAATTCACCTCTTTTTCGCATAGCCGCGCACTCCTGCTCTATCCAAGATACCATTTCGTCGGCACGTGATGGTGATGCAATTCCAGAGAGAATGGCTATACTGTTGCCAAGAAGGTCGAAACTTTCGCTACTGTATATTTTATACGACCAAAAAGCAAAATAAGGCTTGCGTTTTACCATGAGTCCTTCATACAAATGGCGGTGATTGCTGTCGCTGGAGGTGGTAAATCGGTCCATTTCATGACGAACCTTATCAGCCCTTTCGTGTCTGCCCAACATCCTCAGATAACTATACACCAAAGTGTTTACAAACAGGCCATAGCCAGTAACCCATTGTTCGTCGCGCCAGTCGCTGGTAGGTTGCTGGGCAACCAGATACCGATCGGAAGGGCTTTGATATTCCATCCAAATGAGGCTTTTTTCAACTGCTTCCTGAAGAAAGTCAGGCTCATTAACCGCTTTCCTGAAAATACCTACACCGAGCAAAAAAAGTGGAGTAGTATCGCTCGCCCCACGATCATCTTTATTGTGCACCAGCGAAGTGATATGTCCATGTTCTGTCTGATTTTTCGCCAATGTCTCCAATACTCTCCGAATACTATCAAGTAACTTTTGATTTCCGGAAACCGCAATGCCCAAAATGGAAATCATTAAATCGCGGGTGTATGGCTCCGGATATCCCCAACCGGCTGTGCGGGGAAGTCCATGAAAGGGGCCATGAGCATTATGAAGCAATACGTCGAGGGCAGCCTTTTTTGCTTCCTCAATTTCCAACAAATTTGCTGTTTGCATGGTATCTGTTTTATAGAAAGCCGGAAGACCGAAGACGGAAGAGGCCGTTTACTTCGGACTCGGGACTTCTAACTTTTTTATTGTATTCCCTTAAATCCGCAGGTCGATTGCTAGGTTTTAAATCTTAGCGTATTTAGGTTTGCTTGGTGGATATTTTGCCATTTTTTTGGTTCGACATAGCCCTTCTTTGCGTCACTTCTTCCGTTTTTCGCTCCCCCTATGGTTTGCAACTTCCTTTTTTGGAAGCCTGCAACAATAAAAACCGTAACGAACCGTAAGTGTCAGGTATTCAATTACTAGCTATTGAGGCGCGGGCATACCTTTCCCATTGGGCACAGCAGCGTGGCCGCTTCACTCCAGCAGCAGGTGGTATTTCTTGGCCGAAAAGAGCTTTAGGATGCGCTGTCGTC
>NZ_FMYP01000063.1 GCF_900096565.1 Williamwhitmania taraxaci | reverse complement strand
CGACAGCGCATCCTAAAGCTCTTTTCGGCCAAGAAATACCACCTGCTGCTGGAGTGAAGCGGCCACGCTGCTGTGCCCAATGGGAAAGGTATGCCCGCGCCTCAATAGCTAGTAATTGAATACCTGACACTTACGGTTCGTTACGGTTTTTATTGTTGCAGGCTTCCAAAAAAGGAAGTTGCAAACCATAGGGGGAGCGAAAAACGGAAGAAGTGACGCAAAGAAGGGCTATGTCGAACCAAAAAAATGGCAAAATATCCACCAAGCAAACCTAAATACGCTAAGATTTAAAACCTAGCAATCGACCTGCGGATTTAAGGAAATATTTGAATTTAAAGATGAGTCACTAATTGCTCAATAGATGGTGTTGTATATTAAAAAACGAAGCAACCGTTGGTACGGTTGCTTCGCAGTGCTTCGATTCAAGTTGGAATCTCAAGCCATTTCTTATTTTAACGCTTTAAGGGCTCGCTCGATTCGCTCCATAGCCTCCTTGAGTAACTCATCGGAAGTTGCATAGGAGATACGAATGCAATTTGGCTCACCAAATGCACAGCCGGGAACAAGGGCCACATTAGCAACTTCGAGTAGATACAACGTTAAATCCGCTGCGGTAAGAATCTCCGCACCTCGGTATTTACAGCCAAAAAAACTTGTAATGTCGGGAAAAATATAAAAGGCTCCATGAGGTTTATTTACCCGAATACCTTCAATTCCAGACATAATACCGTAAACCATATCGCAACGACGCTTAAAAGCTTCGTTCATAGTTTTGGTGAAATCGCTGGGAATAGTTAGCGCCGCCAGCGCTGCCATTTGCGCAATGGAGCTAGCCCCTGAGGTGGTCTGTCCCTGTAGTTTGATACAGGCTTGCGCAATTTCCTTGTTGGCGGCCATAAACCCAATGCGCCATCCCGTCATTGCATACCCTTTGGAAACACCATTGATAGTAATAACCCTATCGAATATGAAATCGAACTGGCCAATACTCTCGTGTTTTCCTACAAAGTTAATATGTTCATAAATCTCATCGGCAATGATAAAGAGGTTTGGATGCAACGCAACCTCCTCTGCAATTTCCCGCAGTTCCGCTTTGGAATAGATGCTTCCTGTAGGATTCGATGGGGAGCAGAGGATCAAAATCTTTGTTTTGGGGGTTATTGCCGCTTTAAGCTGCGCCCTAGTAATTTTAAAATCATTGGCCAGTGAGGCCTTAATTACTACCGGTATTCCATCGGCTACTTTTACCAGTTCGACGTAGCTAACCCAGTAAGGGGCAGGAACAATTACCTCGTCGCCTGGGTTTACTAGCGAAAGAATGGCATTGGTAAGCGATTGCTTTGCACCATTGGAAACCACAATTTGCTCGGGAGCATAGGTTAAACCATTCTCAACTTTAAACTTACGGGCAACTGCCACGCGCAAGTCCATAAAACCAGGAACCGGCGAATAGAATGTGTAATTTTCATCAATCGCTTTTTTTGCCGCCTCCTTAATGTGGTTTGGAGTATTGAAATCGGGTTCTCCAACACTAAGGTCGATCACGTCAATCCCTTGGGCTTTAAGGTCCTTGCTCTTCTGCGAC
Organism: Williamwhitmania taraxaci; assembly: GCF_900096565.1. NCBI lineage: Bacteria > Pseudomonadati > Bacteroidota > Bacteroidia > Bacteroidales > Williamwhitmaniaceae > Williamwhitmania > Williamwhitmania taraxaci. The sequence continues at coordinate 22,716 of NZ_FMYP01000063.1, read as the reverse complement.
ATCGCAAGGGTCTGCGAGACTGAAAGCTTCTTTAGACGGTTAGAAACTATGTCCATGATTTGTTGAGAGTTAGGTTTCGAAAACGTTTGCAATTTTAAGAATAAAATTAGGTTTTTATTCTATTTATTACTCTATTTGCATAAAAAAATGCTATGGATCCACTATACACACTGCTCTTAGTTGCCATCCCGGCAATAATAGTTTACCTCTCCTCCTACCTCTCTTTCAAAAAAATCATTGAAAGTGAGCATAATCGGCATAAGCAGGAAATCCTCCTGAATAACCAAAAACTGATCGTTCCCATACGGCTGAGAGCATACGAAAGATTGATTCTCTTCCTTGAGCGCGTTTCGCCAGAGAACCTTATCGTGCGCATTCATCGTCCCGAAATGAAGGCCAAGGAGTTGGAAAAAGCACTAATGGATACCATTCGTGCCGAATTTGACCACAACCTCTCACAACAGCTCTATGTGAGCGCACAGGCCTGGGAGGCAGTGAAAAGTGCAAGGGCCAACCTCCTCAACATCATTAGCACGGCAATGGATGAGATTTCGCCCGAAAGCCCCGGAATCATTCTTTCCCGAAAGATTCTTGTGAAACTTGTTGAGCATGAGGTGAACCCTGTTTCCCCTGCCATTGACTACCTCAAGAGCGAAGTGAACCAACTATTTTAGGCAAAAAAAAACGATACATTTCCCTCCGACTCTGCTTAAACCTTAAAAAAGAAGACGAGTCGGATTGGAGAATAAAACAGCATCAAAAAACCAATAAAACCTAATAACTAAACCTTACACCAAATGGATCAAATTGAGAAAACGAAGGGTCTTCCCGAGAATGCTCAACGTGAGCTAAAACCGGGCGAAACCTACGAGCCAATCATGTCGCCCAACCAAAAATACTTGGAAGCGACACCTTACTCAGTAATTATGGGCGTGCTCATGGCTATCCTATTCTCGGCAGCAGCCGCATACCTTGGGCTCAAGGTAGGACAGGTATTTGAGGCCGCCATTCCAATTGCCATTATCGCGGTGGGCGCATCGAATCTTAGTAAGAAAAAGAACGCCCTAGGCCAAAATGTAATTATCCAATCGATTGGTGCCAGCTCGGGCGTAATTGTGGCAGGAGCTATATTCACGCTTCCGGCACTTTATATTCTTCAGGCTAAGTATCCTGAACTCTCTGTTAGCTTTATGCAAGTCTTTATGAGTTCGCTTCTTGGTGGTATTCTAGGTATTCTCTTTCTTATTCCCTTCCGTAAGTATTTCGTTTCGGATATGCACGGAAAATACCCCTTCCCTGAGGCTACGGCAACCACCCAGGTACTCGTTTCAGGCGAAAAAGGTGGAAACCAAGCCAAGTTCCTCTTGGTAAGCGGTCTAATCGGAGGTCTTTACGACTTTTTTGTATCCACCTTTGGATGGTGGAATGAGAATTTTACTTCACGAGTTATCCCCTACGGAGAGGTTATTGCCGAAAAAGCTAAGGTAGTTTTCAAGGTAAACATTGGAGCAGCGCTCTTAGGCCTTGGCTACATCATCGGACTACAATATGCCGCCATCATTACCTTTGGCTCGCTATTCGTATGGTTTATCATTATCCCGCTCATGTCGCTGCTATTCGGTGGAATGGTAATTGACTTTACCGGTTCCACCACCATGATGGTAGGCCAAATGTCGCCAGAACTTATATTTACTACCTACGCTCGCCACATTGGTATTGGTGGTATCGCAATGGCTGGTCTCATAGGTATTTTCCGCTCCAGAAATATTATTAAGAGTGCCTTTGGACTTGCCGCCAATGAGCTATCAGGCAAAACAGAGGTAAAGAAAGAGGTTAGAAGAACTGAGCGCGACCTCTCCATGAAATTCATTGCCATAGGTCTATTTGTAGCTCTCGCCATTGTATTTATATTCTTCCAATTTGGTGTAGTGCACAATCTTTTATACGCCGTTGTTGGTCTTCTTGTGGTAGCAATTATCGCATTCCTATTTACCACCGTTGCCGCTAACGCCATTGCTATTGTTGGAACAAACCCTGTATCGGGAATGACCTTGATGACCCTTATCCTCGCGTCATTAGTAATGGTTGCTACCGGGCTAACCGGAACTGCAGGCATGGTAGCCGCCTTGGTTATTGGAGGTGTCGTTTGTACTGCCCTTGCCATGGCCGGAGGATTTATTACCGACCTTAAGATTGGATACTGGCTTGGATCGACCCCTTCGGTTCAACAAAAGTGGAAGTTTCTTGGAACCCTTGTTTCGGCAGCCACCGTTGGAGGTGTGATCATGGTATTAAACAAGACCTACGGATTTGTTGGTGAAAATGCCCTTGTAGCACCCCAAGCCAATGCTATGGCCGCCGTTATCGAACCACTAATGATGGGTCAATCGGCACCATGGATACTGTATGGCATTGGAGCAGGAATCGCATTAATACTTGCCTACTTCAATGTTCCCGCTCTTGCATTTGCCTTGGGTATGTTTATCCCGCTTCAGCTCAATACCCCGCTACTTATTGGTGGTGCACTGGCCTGGTTTGTATCTACCCGTAGCAAAAACGAAAAGTTGAATACTGCTCGTAAAGAAAAGGGAACGTTGCTTGCATCTGGATTTATTGCCGGTGGTGCCCTAATGGGTGTTGTTGCTGCAGTTATCAAGTTTAAGCAAAGTATGACTATTGATAGCGAAATTGAAGCCCTTGGAACCGGTGCTACGAGCGAGGCAATTCACCAAATTAAGGAGAGCCACAACTTTATTAATGCTGCTTGGGCCGATAGCAATGCAGCCATTTGGTTAGGAGCATTCATGCTCGCTGTAATTGGCGGCTACATAGTTTGGAGCGCTATGAAGGCAAAACCAGAAGAGGAATAATTTTGCTAAAAGTTAAAGGTTAAAAGATGACAAAATTGGAATAGAACTGTTTATTCTCATTTGGTTAAGCATGCCAATCAACACTTCAAAAACGACAAGCTTAGCACAAACCGTCTTTTAACCTTTAACCAACAACCTTTAAACTTATCAAGAATGAAAAACGAAATATTAGAACGTTTCCTGCGGTATGTAAGCATTGATACCCAAAGCGACGATACAGCAACCGTTTACCCTAGTACCGAGAAGCAACGCGTCCTTGGCCGCCTGCTTGTAGAGGAGCTAAAGGCGTTTGGCCTTAAGGATGTGAACGTAGATAAGTTTGGCTATATCATGGCCACTCTCCCATCGAACGTGAGCCACAAAGTTCCCGTAATTGGATTCCTAGCGCACATGGACACCAGCCCCGACATGAGCGGAGCCAACATTAAGCCCCAAATCATTGAAAACTACAAGGGCAACGACATTGTGCTTAATAAGGAGTCCAAGCTAACAATGACCACCCAGGAATTCCCTGAACTAAAGGAATACGTGGGTCAAACCCTTATCACCACCGACGGGACTACGCTCCTTGGTGCCGACGACAAGGCCGGTATTGCCGAAATTATGACTGCAGTGGACTACCTCCTAAAACACCCGGAAATTAAGCATGGCGATATCCGCATTGGCTTTACCCACGACGAGGAGGTTGGACATGGTGTGGATCACTTCGACGTGAAGCGCTTTGCAGCCGATTTTGCCTATACCATGGATGGTGGCGAAATAGGCGAATTGGAGTATGAGAACTTTAACGCCGCCAGCGCGAAAATCGCAATCCAAGGCCGCAACATCCACCCGGGTTATGCCAAGGACAAGATGATTAACGCCATGCTGGTTGCAATGGAAATTAACGCCATGCTGCCAGTAAACCAGCGCCCCGAGTTTACCACCGGGTACGATGGCTTCTACCATCTTGTACACATGGAAGGAAGCGTTGAAAACGCCACCATTCAGTATATTGTTCGCGACCACGATCGCACCAAGTTTGAAAGCAAAAAGGAGTTAATTACCAACATCCTACAATTAATAAACCTGCGCTACGGCGCTACCATTGCCACCCTCGAAATGAAGGATCAATATTTCAACATGCGTGAGATGGTAGAGCCACACATGCATATTGTGAATACCGCCATCAAGGCAATGGAGATGGCCAAGATAGAACCAAAGGTAGTGCCCATAAGGGGTGGCACCGACGGCGCTCGCCTTTCTTACATGGGTCTTCCCTGCCCCAATATTTTTGCAGGCGGTCACAACTTCCATGGAAAGTTTGAGTATGTTCCGCTCGAATCGATGGTGAAGGCCACCGAGGTAATCGTAAACATTGCAAAACTATACGCCGAAAAGTAATTCTATCAAAAGAGTTATAAGTTGAAAAGCGCTGCTCCGATTGGAGTGGCGCTTTTTGTTGGTATTAAACAGTCACTTTATAAACAACTAAGATTCCTTTGCATACAGCACATCTACAATCACGTCATCTTCAAATTACCGACTCGAAACATTTGCATACTACAATATTTGCATTCATCACAAATAATAAGCCTTTTACCAAAATAGGCCAAAATAGCTTGTCACGAAATGGGCTTTTTTGGCATATATAAGTGAGAGGGCATCTATTCTCCATGAAAATTAGTGATTGAGATAACCTCTATAGAAAGTGAGCCGAATCAGATTTGCTTGATTGATGTAACTATAAGTCAATTATGAAACATGACCCATATATAAGTCACAAAAGGCCTGCTACCATGAACAGCGAACTGGTGCCAAGTGTCATCCTATTGTTCGAACGTTGGCCGGAAAACGGACTGTTTTACTTTTGTCAAAAATCTTATTGGGAACAAATCGCGGCTCGGTTTTTTTCCAAAAACAGCTGTTGGGTAGATTTCCTTTCCCCGGGATTTCATCTCAACAGCTGTAATATCAAATCATCGCTCCAATACTTTACCAAAATAACCTCAATGATTACACCTTTGGGCTGCGACATCTTCTCACCAGAAAATTTCGACCAATCCACAGCTCTCCTATTCCGCGTCAATACCAACCAGCAACTCCTTCCTCGCGATCTCTTTGCAAGAGAAACCGTGACACATCCGCCTCCTTTGTGGTTCATCCAAAAAAACTCCATGGACGAACTTCAACAGTGTTACTAATTAATACCATAATTCATTGCAAGAACCTAAAAATATCATTGTATGAAAAAACTGAAATTTTCAGCATCTCCACTGCAAGGCTTGGGTAACCTCGATTTTAGTCAGTTCTTGAAATCGCAAATCGACCGCATCCGCGACCTCGGCGAAACAGAACTAACCGACCAACAGCTAAAAACACTTGTTGCCATGCTGCTGGGTTCAACCACCACCTTCGATACAGTGATGTTACGCATGCATAAGAATGCCTATACCGAAGAGTTAACTGCCCTCGACCAAATTCGAAGCAACAGCATACGGGCATTTATGAAGGCATTAAGAGGGCATGACCTTTCGCTCGATCCTGCCATAATAAAGGAAATAACGTACATCGACGCATTGCTCAAGCCCCACGACAACCTCCATTCGCTTAGTTTGGACGAGGAAACAAGTATAATCAACAACATTATTGGTCATCTCGAAAAGCCAAACTACTTAGCACCGGTTGCTCTTCTGGGCTTGCGTAGCTGCATCGCCCAAGTAAAAAAGGACAACCAAACCATCTGGTTGAAATACAACGAGTGTATCACTGCCGATATGGAGCGCGACATCACTGATTCCCGAGAGCTACGTGGCCAAATCTGCGAGGAATACGACCTGCTGTGCGACTACGTATATGTGAATGCTCGCCTAGGAACAAAGCCCGAGTTTGCAATAGTATTCACCATAATAGAGACCTTACGAAAGCAGTATCTTCTCCAAGCAGGTCGTAACGCTGAGCGAAAGCCTGTTATATAGAATAAAATAACCGCCGCAAGCACTTATTTACTGAGAGTCGGTCCTTTTTCATGGGGATCGGCTCTTTATTTTGCAAGAGTCTACCCTATTAGGTAATTACTCAATCGCCTTGTTCTTTGCCAAAAGAAAAGTGATAAGGATATTCAACTTATCCCTCAAATCAACAAGATCCTCCATCTTCATGGATTCGTTGTTCATTCCAGCAGCAAGGTTTTCGGGAATAGAGGAAGCCTCTATGCGCATATCTTTCCCTTTATCGGTTAGTAGAACTATCACCTTTCGCTCATCGTTTTCGGAACGGTTACGGGAGATAATTCCCTGCATCTCCATCCGCTTAAGCAGCGGAGTTACCGTGTTGGTGTTAAGTAGTAACTTTTGTGCAATTTCATTAACCGAAAGGCCGTCGGTTTCCCACAGCACCAAGAGCACCAAGTATTGAGGGTACGTAATTCCCATTTTATCGAGATAGGGCTGATACTCACGCGTAATTAATCGCGAAGCGGCATACACCGGAAAACAAAGCTGGTTGCTCAGCTTCAGCTGATCATATTCCATTGCCATGAAGTGTTATGATTAAAGTCGATTGTCCAATAGAAACGAGGAAGCACTAAAAAGTTTTCTATTTTAACCTTGGCAACAAAGCCATTCGCTCTGCTACCAAGGTTAATGTGATAGAATAGAGTCACAAGAAAACTCAACCAGATTATTAACCCAACATCTTTTCCAAATATATTCCAATTTTCTCCGGCTTTGTCATTGGCGCGAAGCGTTTTACGGGTTTACCATTTGCATCGAGAAGAAACTTGGTAAAGTTCCACTTAACCTTGCTTCCAAACCAACCACCCAGTTCACTCTTTAGATACTTGAAAATAGGATGTGCATCGATGCCGTTTACATCCACCTTCGAAAACATTTGGAATGTAACGCCATAGTTGATAACACACCCTTCGGCAATCGATTTTTCATCGCCCGGCTCTTGGTTACCAAACTGGTTGCATGGAAATCCGAGAATTACCAACCCTTTATCTTTATACTGCTGGTTGAGTTTCTCCAACCCTTCGAGCTGGGGCGTAAACCCACACTTGCTGGCGGTATTTACTACCAACACCATTTTACCTTTGTAGGTGTCCATGCTAATCTCTCTTCCTTGAAGAGTTTTAGCCGAAAAACTGTAAAATTTACTGCTCATGATAGGTAGAATTATGCTTCAACTAAATTTAGGGTAACCTCCACGTTGTTGCGAATAGCTTTGGAGTATGGACAGGTAGCGTGAGCCTTTGCGAGCAACTCTTGCGCCACACTCTTTTCCACGCCAGTAATCTCCACGTCCATAGTTACTATGATATTGAACCCCGTAGCCTCCTCCATTTGCAAACCAACCGTAGCCGTAACCTTCGATTGAATCTTTTTGCGCTCGAGGCGGGCAATATGGTTTAGCGCGCTATCGAAACAGGCGGCATAACCGGCAGCAAAGAGCTGCTCGGGGTTTGTATAAGCGCCCCCTGCGCCACCCATCGACTTTGGCACACGAACATCGAGGTTCAAAACGCCGTCTTCGCTAACTACTTTGCCATCTCTTCCACCGGTGGCCACTGCTTTGGTCTGATAAATTGTGTTCATATATTCTATCGTTTTATATTGTATCGTTTACGACACAAATATAGAAACAATTTTTATATCGTAAGCGATATATTTTCATTTTTCTGTCATGTTTATGCTAAATGTTTGGATTTCAATTCTAACAAACATAAGAATGTCGAACTAAAATTGATTGAGACTTCTTAAAGCATCCTCACACCTTTAGTATTATTATGATACATCACATCCGAAGGCCAAACACCTGCCTGCACTTCACCAATTACTACAACGAAGTAACCGGATGGACAAAAAAGTATTTGATCGAAAATTGGAGTTATCTAATCCAAATAGTGGTAAAACCAAACAACTGAGAAGAGGACGGGGTGTTTTTATGCGCTTAGTCTCGACCAGAATACAGACCATCAACAAGGGTGAAAGTAATTAAATCAATCAGCCTTATTTCGTAGAGTTGCCAAATCGCCCCCAACACATCACCTCTACCGTTAAATTATCTAAAAACAGAGGTGTTGTCATCGAACTAATAAATTCCTGCGATAAATTGTATCTACTTTTGAGCGTCAAAAATCAACTTGGATTGTTTCTCATCCATCTTGGTAAAGGCTTAATTATAAATACTCTTTTTAGTAAAAGTATTATGCTTAGAATAATATTACTCGTTTTCTCTGTTATGCTGCACAGCGTTTCAAATTGCCAAACAGTAACCCATCCATTCCCAAACCATACCCAATACGCCAAGAGCTCAATAAAGCCAAAGCATATTAAGCAAGCAAAGATGGATAACGCGGTAACTAAGTTCTATGATTTTTGGAAGAAGAACTACGTAAAGAATGATTGCAGCGCGTCCGACCAATACTACGTCTATACCGATGAAGGTGATATGAAAGACAATATTCCAACTATCTGCGTTTCGGAAGGCCAAGGGTTTGGAATGGTAATCGTGCCCCTAATGGCTGGTTACGACAAGGATGCCCAAACTATTTACGATGGAATGTATAGGTTTGTAGCAGCTCATCCCACCGCCAAAAGCAAAGATCTAATGTCGTGGAGTATTTCCAAAGGGTGTATTACCACTGAGCACAAAACGCAAGATGAATACAACAACACTTCGGCTACAGATGGTGATCTAGACATTACCCTTTCGCTCTTTCTTGCCGATGCTCAATGGGGCAGTAGCGGTGCCATAAACTACAAAGAGGAAGGAGTTAAGCGTGCCAAGGCCATTCTCGACCATGAAATAAACAAACAAAAGCATACGGTATTGCTGAGCGATGCCAACGATCCCGGCGATTCGGACTTCTTCGACATTCGAACCTCCGACTTTATGCCCACCCATCTGAAGGTGTTCAACAAGTATTACCCATCGCCAGAATGGAACTTGGTGGTAAACAAAACCTACCAAATATTTGCCGCAATACAGTCAAAATATAGCCCCAAGGTGGGGTTGCTGCCGGACTTCATAACTTATAAAAACAATAAGTATATTCCTGCGAAGCCCAACTATCTGGAATCACCTAACGATGGAGCATACTACTATAATGCTTGCAGAATTCCATTTAGAGTGGGGCTCGATTACCTTATCAATGGCGATACTCGTGCTCAGCAGCTGCTAAATCCGTTGACCGGATGGGTGCAAACAAAGACCCACAACAGCATCGATAAGCTCACAACAGGTTTCTACCTCAACGGGCATGCAATTCCACATTGCAACTTCACTGTTCCTTCTTTCGTTTGCCCAATGGCCGTCGGCTCAATGCTCAACAGCGAGAATCAGGAGTGGTTAAACGATTGCTGGGATTATATCGATCAGCTGGAGGTAAACGATTACAAGTATTATGATAATACCATCCAGATGCTGTCGCTTATTGCTTTAAGCGGCAACTTCTGGCTACCTTAACAAATAACGTTCTATGAGCAGACAAGTATTCCAAAGTCAATCACCCACCCGGTGGAATCGATTCAAGTGGGGACTAAGAATTGTCCTTGTTCTATTCCTAATAGGGATCGTCTCCACCATTTTTGGACTTTTGCACAGCAACGAATTCAACACCAAGGAGCTGCTGATGGGTGAAAAGCGCATACGAAACATCAACAATAACCCAAAGAAGGAGAAGATTTCGGAGAAGGAGTTGATAGCCTTTGTTAAGCACCTTAAAAAAGTGCGCAAGGAGAAGAGTAGAAACTTCTACAAGCAAGCAGCTCTCCCTTCGGATGTGAAGAGTTACTATCCGGTAAGGGCAGGCTTTTATGTCAACTGGGACAAGAGCTCGGCTGCATCGTTAAAGATCAATGCCAAAAGGTTGAATATGGTAATCCCCGAGTGGCTTTTTCTCATGGATTCCAAGGGCAACCTCGACATAAAAATTGATAAGAGTATTGTAACCCTGCTCAAGCAAAACAAAGTTGCCATAGTTCCCCTGCTCAGCAACAACTATAAGGGTCGATGGAATGCCGATTCAACCTTGATTATGCTCAAGAATAAAGAGAGCCGGGCTACGCTTATCAACTCCATAAAAACGATACTCGATGATTATGAGTTTCAAGGTATCAACATCGACTTTGAGAACCTGCCTGAAGCGGCAAACCCATATTTTAACGTATTTTCGAAGGAGTTGAATGCCGAGCTGAGTAAAGAGAACTACCTGGTTACGATAGATATTAATCCGGCCGTATGCAACCTGAATATTGCACAAATAGAGCGATCGTATGACTTCATTTTTGTGATGTCGTACGATGAGCACAACGCCGATGGAAAGCCCGGAGGCATCTCATCCGTTGGATTTGTAGAAGAGTCGCTCGATGAGGTTATGAGCGATGTATCCTCCGCAAAGTTTGTGGTGTGCTGCGGTGCTTACGGCTATGGGTGGAAACCAGGCGAGCTTGCCGAGGATCTAACCTACGAAGAGTTTATATCGCTTGCCAACGAAAATAACGTGCCGGTAAGCTACGACTCGGAAAATAGCGACTTGTACTTCACCTATATCGATGAAAACAACCGACAGTGCGAGGCGCATTGCAACGATGCTACCAATATTTTCAATACCATGCGAACGGCTGCCGATTACGGAACTGCCGGAGTTGCTATTTGGTATTTGGGTTGTGAAGATTCTCGCATGTGGAACTTCTTCAACAGAGACTTGTCTGTAGAAGGGTTAAAAAAGAGACCATTTGACTTTAAACAGCTACTCCAGATTAAGTCGAACTACTCCATCGATTACGATGGGCAGGGTGAGCTAATGGAGGTTATTAGCAAACCGGAAAATGGAATAGTAACCCTCGATATCGACAGCGCTGAGTATTTTATCTCCAACCAAGTTTATCAAAAGCTCCCCTCCTCCTACCTTATTAACCGCTACGGAGGATATCAGCCTAGGAAAATTGCTTTAACCTTCGACGATGGTCCCGATGCGAATTACACTTCGGATATTCTCGACATCCTTAAGCAAAATAATATTCATGCCACCTTCTTTGTTACCGGCCTTAACATCGAAAACAATATTCCCCTGCTAAATAGGGAATACGAAGAGGGGCACGAAATAGGGAATCACACCTTCTTACACCCAAACCTTGAGCTTACCGGCGATGAAAGGGAGCGGATTGAGCTGCGAACGACACGCCTGCTTATCGAAAGTATTTTGGGCCACACCACCCTACTTTTCCGACCTCCCTACAATACCGATGCGGAGCCGCATAGCCTTCTTCAAATAAAGCCGCTCTCAATTGCCCGGGAAGAGGGTTATATTACGGTAGCATCCTCCATCGATCCCAACGATTGGGAGGTGGGTGTAACGGCAGACACCATTGTTGCCAGAGCTATTGCCAATCAAAAGATGGGAAACATACTTCTGCTCCACGATTCAGGCGGCGAACGCGCCCAAACCATTGTTGCTCTCCCTCGCATTATTGAATACTTCCGTAATCAAGGCTATCAGTTTGAAACCGTTTCGGAGCTGATGGGCCGATCGCGCGATCAGGTGATGCCCGAAGTTAAAGGAGATTTGGAATATGCAGAAATGGTAAACGAGGTTTTCTTCTTTGCTACCTATATTTGGCAACACTTTTTGCGAGGCTTTTTCTTTATTGCAATATCCCTCGGAATTATTAGGTTGCTTTGGTTGCTGGCGATGGCATTCAAGAGTCACCAGAAGGAAAAAAGGAATCCAACCAAAGCGCCCAATGGCTTTGAGCCGAGCGTAACCATCATAGTGCCGGCCTTCAACGAAGAGGTTAATTCAACTAGAACCATCGACAACCTACTGAAAAGCACCTACACTAACTTCGAAATTCTGTTTGTAGACGATGGTTCCAAAGATGCTACCTATTCGGTTGTAAACGAGGCCTACGGAAATCATCCGAAGGTGAGGGTGCTCACCAAACCAAACGGAGGAAAAGCATCGGCGCTTAACTTTGCCATTCAACAAACATCCAGCGATATTTTGGTGTGCATCGATGCCGATACCATTCTACTCCCCGATGCCATAGCGCTAATGATTCCATTCTTTGCCGACGAAGATGTGGCAGCAGTGGCCGGCAACGTAAGGGTTGGGAATCCGGTAAACTTGCTCTCCAACTGGCAAAAGATTGAGTACACCACAAGCCAGAACTTCGAGCGCATGGCTTTCGATTACGTAAACGCGATACTCGTTGTCCCCGGAGCAATTGGTGCATTCCGTCGCTCGGTAATGGAAGAGATTGGCGGATTCAATATGGATACCCTGGCCGAAGATTGCGACCTTACCGTGCGCATTCTTCGCGAAGGCTACACCGTGCGCAGCTGCAACAAAGCCATATCGCTAACCGAAGCACCCGAAACGCTATCGATGTTTATTAAGCAGCGGTTCCGTTGGTCGTTTGGAATGATGCAATCGTTCTGGAAGCATCGCGATTTGCTCTTTAGCAATAAGATCCGAAACATGGGATGGATACTACTTCCGAACCTGTTAATCTTTGGCTTTATAATCCCAGTATTCTCCCCCATTGTGGATGTTGTTTTCCTCTTCGGGCTATTTAGCGACCATGCCTACATATTTATTATATCTTACGTGGCATTCTACTTGGTAGAGCTGCTCATTTCGGTTGTAGCCTACCGGTACGACAACCAGAAATTCGGATTCAAAGAGGCCTATATGATGTTTATCCAGCGGTTTGTTTACCGACAGATACTTTTCGTAGTTCTCATTAAGGCATACCTAAAAGCCATGAAAGGCGAGTTGGCCAGCTGGGGCGTGCTTAAGCGAACCGGAAATGTTAAGATGGATTAGCCTTTTAAAGCGTAAACAACAAAACTCAAATTGTAAGAAAAGGAGCCTCAGCGGCTCCTTTCCTATTATAATCAAGCAATAGTGAAAAGTTACTTCTTTATCATCTCCACGCTGCGCTTAACAAACTTAGCTAGGGCGGCGCTCATAGGTGCGAAAAGAATAACTTCTATATAATGCAAAAATTAAATTATATTTACGATTCAGATTGCCAAATAAATACACACAATCCACTTATGAAACCTTACTATCTTGTTCTACTATTGTGCCTGCTGGCAGGAGTTAAATCGCAAGACATACATGCAACTCCTTCTCCATTCATTATTGAAACTTCGGACAGCCTAAAATCGCTAAACAAGATGAATAAGTTGCGAGGGCTGGACAGCTTAAATTCACTGAACGGTTTAAACAAACTCCAAGACTTAGACAGTTTGAATTCGTTGAACGACATGAACAAGTTCCAAGACTTGAATAGCCTCAATTCACTCGATAGCCTGAGCAGGCTAAAAGACCTAAACCGGTTAGATTCTCTGAAAAGGCTAAACTAACTCAATAATCCATTTCCCAAATACCATACTACAAATAAGAAAGGAGCCTATCTGCTCCTTTTCCTTTATTCGTATAATCAAGCAATAGAGAAATCACCTCTTTGTATATGATGTTATCAGAGATTACCTCCTGCCTAATGCGATGATCGCCTTTACAACTTCATCGGCAAGGCGGGCGGTGTTATTGTTGTAGTGATGGTTGCCGGGCAAGGTAATCACCTTGGCTCCGGCCACTTCAAACGGATGGCGAACATCGGGCTCCTCCTCGGACCCAAAAAAGCACACCGGGTGAAGGCCATTTAACTTCTTTGTCTCCTCCACTACGCTGTAAGAATTGTCCGAACTACTTAAGTCGAGCATATCGCTTATATGAATTTCAAAATCGGCTGTCTCGCTGGGCGAAAAGCAATAAACGCCCTCCATTTGCTGTTTCATATTCAACGGCAACCTATTTGCAATAAACGGCACCACACACGCACCAAAGGAATAACCGGCAAGTATGAATTGCTTACAGCGCCACTGCTCCATATAGTGCCGAATTGCTTTAGACAGCTCAAGGGTAGCCTCCTCCGGCGTTTTTGCATTCCAAAAATACTTTTGGGCATCGAGCCCCACTACCGGCATACCCTTTTCGGCAAATGCCTCGCCCAGCGAATGGTCGAAGCTGGTCCATCCCCCATCGCCGGAGATTAGAAATACCATTGGCAACGAATCCTTCTTCGCGGTGGGGATTAAAGTCAGCGGCAAATCGGCAGGTAAAGGGGTTAAATGCTGCGACTGCAGCAATGCATTCTGTGAATTTTTTTGTTCGGCAAACGAAGGTGCATGCACAACCTTGCCAAACACTTCAACAAACTGAGGGACCCAACTTTCGGTAACAGAAAAATCATGGCCTACTTGCGGCAGCTCAATCAGCTGTCCAGAGGGGATATCTTTCATAAACCGATGGGCAATGGAGTAAGGGCAAATCTTATCCTTTGAACCATGAAATAGAATAAATGGAGCGCTTAAGGTAGCCGATGCCTCCAACAAATAGGTTTTACCTTCGGTAAGCGGGTGTTGTTGTAAGCCCGACCCGGCACACAGGGGTTTATTAATATCCAAATCGGGACTAAATCCAAATACGATGGCTCCTTTAAAGGTATTTGCAGGTGCCTGCGCAAGCATTCCATATACCATTGTTGCTCCGGCCGAGTAACCAACTAGGATTGGTTTGTAATACTGCTTAAGCTTATACTTCTTTTGAACCATCATGCTCAACTGCTCCACATCGCCCGATGGATAGTAGCACTTAGATGAGTGAGCTGCCAGCCCCTTCAAGTAGCGCTTAATATCGATTCCGGCAACAATGGCACCCTGTTTCACAATATGCTTAGCCATATCTACAACGCCATCGTTCCAACCGCCATCACCCGATACAAAAATCACAACCGACGATGGCGTTCCCTCGGGTCGATAGATTCTTACCTTTCCAAAAGAGCCAAAGGCAACAGTTTCGGGTTGGCTAGCACTAAATCCATTAAACCCTACGAAAATGAAGGCTACAGTTAAGAATATTTTGTTCATGGCTATTTGGTTTAAGGTTTAATGACTTTTGCTAACGCTAGGGGTGCTTGCAGCAAATCAAAATCGTGATCGTAAACCAAGTATTTGTTGGTCCAAATTGGTGAGAATTTTTCTTTATACTCCCTCAACCCTTTGTAGTGCGCAAATGACTTAATCTTCTGATAGGCAAATTTCATTGATTGCTCCGTTAGGTTTTGGGGGCTATCAATTCCGCTCATGGGGGCAAACCCCAGATTTAAGAATTGGATATTTTGGCTTTTGATATGGTTAAATAGCTCTACCATTAGATAATCGATTACCCCACCCGGTGCATCAGCAGTTTTGCGAATAAGATCGTAGGTAGCCTCATTTGCGGCATAATCAGGAATAATGTTGAGAAAAGCCACAACCTTCTCCTCCGGGCCTTCCACCGTAATAACCGTTTGCTGCTTCAGCTCACTCCAACTGAACATACCCTGCGAGAATACAATTTCCGTCCTATCGTTATCCTTCAGCCATTCGTCCGAAACGGCTTGCAGCCGCTGAAGTAATCCATCTTTGAGCGGAGCCGTGTGAATGGTAGATTTATACCCCCTGTCGAGAACCTTGTTTATGGCATTGCGCAATGCCTTTTGGCTTCTACCTTCCAAGGTAAACGTATGCAAATCGACAATCCCTTCCTGCCCAAGGAATAGTGCTTTTTTCTTCATCACTCGATATACCGAAAGATTCTCTTCGGAAACCCGGTAGTAAAGACTCTTTAAACCATTTTCGTAGCAATACTTATCGAACATGGAGATACATAACCCAAACTGTTCAATATTTTCGGCAACCGGATTTTCCAGCACAACGGCATACTTTCCCGATACTCTATAGGCAATAAAAGCATTTAACCCCTCCAGCTCAAAAATTACCTTATCGTTGTAGGTTTTAAAGTAATCGAGGCTCGAACTGCCATATTTAAAAACCAGCTGCTTTGCTCTTTCTATCCCATCCGGTTCAAAAATATCTTTAAACACATACGGTTTTACTAAGGTGTAGAAGAAGAATGAGAGCGATATAAAGCCACTCACATTAATTGAAAGAAGAAAGTGTTTAGCAAAAGGGTTATTGGGCACCAAGTCGGAACTCCCCACCAAGAAGAAGTTCTGAATGGTGTATCTTACGCTTTGCAGTAAGTTAAAGTCAATATTGAAGTGGTTCTTATCCAAGTAGTAAAAACCAACCGTGCCATAAATCATAACGGCAACCATCGAAAATACAGCGGTCATAATTCCAACGTTGCGCAGCTGAGGGTTATTCTTTACGTAGTATTCCTTTCTGGAGTACAACAGTATCAAAACCACAAGTAGTGCCACTATCGATTCTTCGTAGTCAATGGCCTTTGTTAAGTGCCCAACGCACGAAATTATACCCAGAAATAGCGCAAGCCACCATGCCGAACGCAGACCTCTAAAGAGAAACGCTGCCGTTAGCAACATAAAGATTCCAGCCAATAGCACAAAATAGTTGGAGACCGTTATGGCTTCTATCGGAAGGAAATTCTGAAGGTGTTGCATCCTATCGGCAATAGCAGGTGTGAGCACCGATATTATGTTGATAATACCAAGGGCAAACAAAAGAACAGCCGGAATAATCCGCATCAAAAGCTTATTGATCCTGAGCAAAAAACTTAAAGCACCCAGAAATAGCGGCAGCCAGAATTCAAAAAATCGGTATAGGAACGTAAGGGCAACTGCATCGATGCTGGAGAATCCAAATCGCGTCAGAATATAGGTCATTGAAACCTCAACAGCCCCTAACCCTCTCATGAATGGCGATACCGACAATGAAATAACGGCAGTGAGATATACCAGCATAGCAACAATGAGCGATGTAGGCAAACCCAAGGCAAGCATCGCAATATACAGGTGGGCAATACCGGTAACATCAATAAGGATTGACATTAAAATGGTAACCATAATGTATTTGCTTTCTATTGTATGGCTAATTAAGTCGTCGAGAAAGACTTCAATGGTCGGAAAGAACCGAGTAAGAATACGGTATATGTAGCCCTTTCTTGTTATCGAACGATAGGATAGGTAGAGAGTGGAAATAAGTATTATCATAGCAGCCAACGCAAACCATTCACCGGAACCCGCCAACCCATCAATCATTGCGTAGGTGAAAATTGGAATTGCTACCAATACAATGGAAAGAATGCCAACAAACGCATAGATCGATGAAGCGAAATGTATTTTTGATTTTGCTACGCCTCTCTTTTCAATATCGCCCGAAAAGAATGCCAGCGAAGCAACGCCTCCTGCTGGTATAAAAATGCTGATAAAATTGCGCTTCAGAAAAAGCAAGATCGTAGATGAGAGCAACACGCGATCGCGAAGCGATGCAAAAGCAAACTTATACATCAACCCTTGTAAGGTTATATATACGGCGGTAAGAAACACCCCAAGCGAAAGGTATTGCCATTTTGAGGCACCCAGCACATTGCGCACTTCGCCGAGTTCCGACCGCTCATGCTTAAAAAACCAGACCCCAACGCCAACAAAGAGGACCGCTAAAATAAATTGAGCAATTAACTTCCGATTTTCAAGTAGGTAAGAAAATCGCCCACTCTTTGTATTCTTGGTAAGTCGCAGTAAATAATTCATTGCTTGAATAGTTTGGTGACATTTACAAATTTATGAAAAAGCCATACGATCTATTCTATTAAATAAAAAACATTGCACCACTTAAACACAAATTAACAATCAGATGCGAAGTAACAAATGCCAAAACGCAGGCGCGCTTGTTGAAAAATGCCTACCATTACCCCCACAATTAAAAACGGCACTAGATATCTATTAAAAGGAGGGACTTTTTCACTAGATCACAAGCACGAATAACGGTGGAAGAAAGGAATGTTGTCAGCTAAAGAGCGGTAGCAGGTGCCGTATTACCGACAGTCCAATTAATATAATAATAGCCACCCGAAATTGCATGGAAAGAGAAATCGATAAAACAAAGAAAGGAGCCTCAGCGGCTCCTTTCTTATTATAATCAAGCAATAGTGAAAAGTTACTTCTTTATCATCTCCACGCTGCGCTTAACAAACTTAGCCAAGGCTTCACCGTTGAGCATATTGTTGGCAAGCAGTGCAAGATCCACAATTTGCTTAGCGAGCTGGTTTTTCTTGCCAAATGCCGAAAGCATTGCCGTTTTCTTATCCTTAAGGGTGCTAAGCTGCTTCTCAATTTCGGCAACCTTGTCCTTATCGGCTTGAGAGATATCGTCGGGCTTTAGAGACTTTTGCGCATCCTTAACCTCATTCAGCGAAGCTTCAACCGGTGCAATCTCGCCGTTTACCTTATCGAGATCGGCCTTCATGGCAGTTTCGGTTTCACCAATTACCTTTAGCACCAACGGATGGTTAGCATTTACCACTAGGTTGTAGCTATCGGGCAATTCGCCGTAGAAATTCATTCCACCGCCACCCATCTGGGCCATATCCTTCATCCGGCGCATAAACTCACTCTGAGTAATAAGAACGGGAGCATCGGTCTCCGAAAGGTTCTCGAACATCACGGTGAAGTTTGTCTTCTCGGGTGCGTGGCATACGAATACCGGACGTAACTCCTCTTGCTGTTCTTTGGTCAGCTTAGTCTCGGCTAAATCTTCTTTAGGAATAAGGCGTTCTACCACGTCGGAATCGACGCGCACAAAGCGGGCATCCGGTAGCTTGCTCTCCATTTGGTTCACAAAGTGAGCATCGAGCTGGCCATCCATCATCAGCACATCGTAGCCCTTGTTTTGAGCCTTTTCGATGTAGGTAAACTGCTGCTCGCGGTTGGTGGTATAGAGATAAACCAACTTCTTATTCTTATCCTCTTGGGTAGGCTTAATGAGCGTGGCATACTCCTCGATGGTGAAATACTTGCCATCGGTGTTTTTGAAGAGGAAAAACTTCTCGGCACGCTCGTAGAATTTCTCGTCGCTGAGCATACCATACTCCATAAATATCTTAAGATCGTCCCACTTCTGTTCAAACTGAGGGCGATCGTTCTTGAATATCTCCTGCAACCTATCGGCCACCTTCTTGGTGATATGGCTCGAGATCTTCTTCACGTTGCTGTCGCTTTGGAGGTAGCTACGCGAAACGTTCAATGGGATATCGGGCGAATCAATAACCCCATGCAGCAGGGTTAGGAACTCGGGAACAATTCCCTCCACGTTGTCGGTAACGTAAACCTGACGGCAGTAAAGCTGAATACGGTTCTTCTGCACCTCGAGGTTGTTCTTTAGCTTGGGGAAGTAAAGAATACCGGTAAGGTTGAACGGGTAATCCACGTTGAGGTGAATACTGAAGAGCGCATCCTCGGCCATAGGGTAGAGCTCGTGATAGAACTCCATGTAATCCTCTTCCTTAAGATCGGCAGGCTTGAGGCTCCAAATTGGGTTGGGATTGTTAATGATTTGATCCTTGTCGGTATCCTCATACTTACCGTCTTTCCAATCCTGTTCCTTACCAAAAGCAATGGGAATGGTGAGGTAGCGGCAATACTTCTTGAGAAGACCTTCGATGCGTGTCTTTTCGGCAAACTCGATACTATCGTCGTCGATGTGGAGGATGATATCGGTACCGCGAGCCTCACGCTCGGCAGGCTCAATGGTGTAGTCGGGGCTACCATCGCAGCTCCAGCGAAGTGCGGTTGCACCCTCCTTAAACGAGTGGGTAACAATTTCCACTTTCTTCGATACCATGAACGCGCTGTAGAAACCTAAGCCAAAATGTCCGATTATGCCATTATCGGTCTTATACTTGGCCATAAACTCCTCGGCACCCGAAAAAGCAATCTGGTTAATATACTTCTCAATCTCCTCCTCGGTCATACCTATACCGGAATCGGAAATGGTGATGGTCTTCGCGGTCTCGTCTAGGGCAATGCGGATGGTAAGATCGCCCAGCTCGCCGGTAAACTCATTGACCGAGGCCAATGCCTTAAGCTTTTGGGTGGCATCCACCGCGTTGGAGATTACCTCACGAAGGAAAATCTCGTGATCGGAATAGAGAAACTTCTTAATGATGGGGAAAATGTTTTCGGTAGTTACCCCAATTTTTCCGTTAGCCATATCAGTTATGTTTTTTGAATTTAAATACTTCTTGTTTGTAATTAGCAGCCAGTCCTCAGCGTTGAGCCAAAACCAATGGTGCACGTTCTCACTGAGCAAACCCTATACCAAAGCACAAAGGCTGACGGAGTGGCAGGGCGATTTGCAGCATAGAATGACAGAAGTAGGAAACCCGAAGACAAAAAGGTTAATGAGGCGATTCTGCTATAAGACAATGTGACAATACAACGACGTGTTTAATCGCAAATTTCATAATTCCTTCCATTTCTCCAAGCACTCACACATTTCCCCCTGGAAACAACCGTGTGCCACCGTTCACATAAAACAGCCTTATCGGAACAGGAGGAGTAAATACAATTCACTACTTTGGTAGCAAAAAACCGCCCTTATGGATAAGCCCACCTCCTACTGCCAGTTTGTTGAAAGGCTTGAACACAACAACCCTCATCGGCAATACCACGACTCGGCCTACGGGTTCCCCATTGATGATGACAACGCCCTCTTTGAGCGGCTCGTGCTGGAGATTAACCAAGCAGGCCTTAGCTGGACTACCATACTGAACAAGATGGAGAACTTTCGACGCGCTTACCACCACTTCAACATTGCCACCGTTGCTGCATACGGCGACGAGGATCGAGTGAGGCTCCTGAGCGATGCGGGAATAATCCGCAACCGCCTTAAGGTAAATGCAGCCATCGAAAATGCTCAAACAATACTAAAGCTACAAGCGGAGGCCGGTTCGTTCAAATGTTGGCTCGACGGCCATCACCCTAAAACGCGCGCGGAGTGGACCACCCTCTTTAAGAAAACCTTTAAGTTTACCGGAGGCGAAATTGTAAACGAGTTTCTCATGAGCACCGGCTACCTGCCCGGATCGCATGTAGAAGGTTGCCTTATTTACAAAAAGGTAGTGGAGTGTAAGCCGAAGTGGCTAGAAAAAAGCAAGTAGTTAAACGATCAAACAAAAATCCCCCGACTAGGTATGAGTCGAGGGAGGAAATCTTGCGGCGACAGTTGCAAAGAATGCAGTTACAAAGCAAATTTATCGATAAACGACACCTAGTGAGGATTTAAGCCCCAACCTTAATGCTTTGCAACCTCCTTCTTGCGCATCCTCAGGTTTATCATCTCCACCACCATGGAGAAGAAAAGGGCAAAATAGATATACCCCTTTGGTATCTCGTAGTGGAAGGCCTCCATGGTGAGCATAAAGCCAATCAAAATTAGGAACGAGAGCGCTAGAACCTGCAGCGTGGCGTGCTTGTTGATAAACTCGCTGATATAGCCCGAGAAGAAGATCATCACCACCATAGAGATCACCACAGCCGAAATCATGATGCCTAAATGGTTCGAAAGGCCAACTGCGGTAAGTATGGAATCGAAGGAAAAGATGATGTCAAGCGCAACTATCTGCATTAGAATAGCAAAGCCCGCCTTACTCTTGGACGACTTCACCTGGTGCTCCTCGCCCTCCACCTTGCCGTGAATTTCGGTAACGCTCTTGGCAATGAGGAATAATCCTCCCAGCAGCAAAATTAGGTCGCGTGCGCTAAAGGCGAAACTACCAACCGAAAAGATTGGGTGTTTTAGACCAATGATAACGGTGATAATGCAGAGCAACCCGATACGAAACAGCAGGGCAAGCAGCAGTCCAATGGTCCTAATCCGCTTCTGCCGTTCCTTGGGCAGCTTTCCGGTAACGATCGAAATAAAAATAATATTGTCGATACCAAGCACAATCTCCAGCAAGGTAAGCGTAAGCAGCGAAATGTAGGTTTCGGGTTGAAACAGAAAGTCCATCGGATACATTTTATGAATAAGGGCACAAAAGTAATTAAAGGGGCGCAAAGAATTGTTATGGAGGCTAAGGGAAAAATTGTTTCCTTTGTCATAACCATTCCCCGGAGAATACTCGCGGGGCAAAAAATAAATTTCTCGACTCTATTGTCTAAAACAACTGAGCGGAGTGCTACAAATGTCGACTGTGATGAATAACCTACGCAATAAATTATCAGGCATAGCCCTAGCCGCTATGGCATTACTACTGATGGTAGTATTTCCAAGTTGTAATAAATCGGACAGCAAATACTTTGGCGTGAGCCAAAAGCTTACGGAATATGGTGTAGTTAAGGATAGCTCGTGGTATAAGTTCCGCGATAGCCTTGGAACGGCCATTGATTCTTTTAAAGTAATTAAGGTTACCAATACCTTTGCGCCCATAGCCAACGAACCGGAGGATAACCTCTACCAAACCATCACCGTTAATTTCAAGCATTTTCCCTCGCTCAAGTCTAGCAAGATAGTTATGGTAAGGGAAAAGGAGAAAAGCACCCTTACCTATACCGATACCCTTAACCAGAAAACCATTATCCTAACAGACCCTATGGAGGCAGGGGCCACAATTGCCACCGTGGATGCCATTCAATCGGGGAAATATTGGTATACAGATATAATGGTTGTATCGGAAACCAACAATCCCAACAGCAAGATTTATATTGCAAAAGGGAAATGGATTGTAAAAAAGATGTATTCCTACACTCCTGCACAAAATTGGATACTCGACAACAGCTCAATTCAATAGGATTTTGGGTGTTAGCATCTCCATTTTCAGGAGTTCATAACCTGCTAAGCGAATAAGTTACAAGAAGAACCTGCCCAAGAGATTTTGCCTCTAGGGCAGGTTGTTTTATGTGGTTACGCCACCTCTCTAAAGTTAATTATATAGGTTTTTGTATACAAAAACACTACTGTCCGACAAAAAGATTCCAGTTGAAACGTTAGTTGAATAAAAATAAGGGGCTACTCCCCGAAGGTTTCACCCCGATGTTGTAGATTT